>JAYUKJ010000792.1:0-2560 GCA_043764555.1 Saprospiraceae bacterium | reverse complement strand
ACAATAGAATGGTCCGTCCGCTTTTACTGCTTCGGAAGCATGAATACGTTTATGATTTTTGAGCATAGTAGCCCAAACTTTCGCTGGATTGTATTCATCATATTCGTCATATTCAACGTATTCACTCATTCTTATTTTTTATTTTTGTGATTGCAAAATTAATGTTTTACAGTTTATTTTAATGTTATTACATTTTCTTTTTTTTATTTACTTCCTTTCGTTTAATCGAAGAACGGATTTTTTTTTCTTTGATTGCAGGGAACTCTATTTACACGCAGGTCCAACCTTTAGACCTGCGTGTAAATCTCAATAACGGCAACTCTTTTAAGCTGTTCAGTACTGCGTCGCATAAAAGTAAAACATAATTTCGTATTACCAAATTATTTCTTTTAAAATTTTAGTTTATCAATCGGACTTTTGATTTTATCCCAACCGACTTTGGTGATGTGCGTGTAAATTTCGGTTGTTTTGGAGCTTTCGTGTCCCAAAAGGTCTTGAATGTAGCGCAAGTCGAGTCCTGATTCTAACAGGTGCGTGGCGAAGGAATGCCGTAATGTGTGGACTGTACCGCGTTTGTTGATACCTGATTTTAGTTTGGCGTCTGTGAAAATCATTTGGATGCTGCGTTTTGAGTACTGTCCGCCCGTTTGCCCTTCAAATAACCATTCAACGGGTTTGTATTGCGCGCGGTAGGTCGCAATTTTGTCCGCAACTTGGCGTGACAAGATGGTGTATCGGTCTTTTTTACCTTTTCCGCCTCTGATGAGCAAACGTCCCGATTCGGCTTGCAAATCCCATACTTGTATTTGGGTTGCTTCGCCAAGTCGGATGCCTGCGGAGTAAATTAAAGCTAAAATGCATTTGTGTTTTATGTTTGAAAGGGCGTTCAGGAGCCGTTCGATTTCGGATTCCGTGAACACAAAAGGGAGTTTGCGCGGTTGTTTGGGGCGCACCAAGTTCAACACTTTTTCTTCTTGATTAATAGTGTCCGCGTAAAAGGCTTTGATGGCACTTAATGTCTGATTTTGGATGCTTTCCGAAAAATTTCCTTTCTTTATCCGATGCACAATGTACGTGTTTATTTGTTCGCGGCTGATTTTACTCGGCGGCGTGTTGTCGTAATGCCTAATAAATTGGCGAAAACAATTTTTGTAGGTCTTGATGGTTTCATGTGCCAAGCGTCGGAGCATTAAAGTTTGCTCTAATGCCGTCGCTGCGGCTTCGTATCTACAGATGTTTAACCGCATATTATTTTGTTGAACATCATTGAGGGCATTCAACGGCATAACATCCCGTCGTACATCGAGCGTCAATCGTTCGGGTAAATCTTGGTTTTTGTTGCAATCCCAATACACTACGTCATTAAGATATTTGTCTATAAATCGAACCGTAATCTTGGTTTTTGGCACTTCCCAAACAAAGAGCGTTTGGTGCCATTTTCGATTTTGAATGTTTTTCACGGTCGCTAAATGCGTCTGAATCATGGGTTTTGGCAGATATATAAACCATGTTTCGGAATGTGACGCTTGTTCAAAAACGGTAATTTTGTCTTCAAAGCGTTTATACTGAGGGGTCTTTATTTTTTCCTTTGTTGCCGTCAAAACAATTGGCGTTGCTTTGTCAACCACCAACGAATCACCAAAATAGGCTGAAAACTGTTGAAACAATTTGGGTGTTCTTGGCACACTCCAAATTCTTTCAGTTGCGTGATACGTGCTGTTATCCGTCTGATTGACGTAGTTTTTCCAATCCACACGGTCGTTCGGAATTATTAAAAAAGTGCGGTGGGGTTCGGCGGCACACCTTTGGGCAATGATGCGGGTTTCCGCAGGCTGCGACAGATTTACAATATCTTCAAGATGTTGTAAATCTTTTACGGTATCGACGGGGTGATTTGAAATTATCTCGCTTATGGGCTCAGAATCTTTCACAGAGGACTCCTCAGTATAAACAGCTTTTTCGGCTTTTTTTACGTCTCGGATAATGGTATGTCCTTCAAATAACCGTTGAAACAGTTGCCACGTTTCCATTGTGTAGGGAATGTGCCAACATTTGTGTTCGGGTGTCCACAAGCTGCCGTTGATTTGTTTCATCTTGACGGGAAACTCCGTGCTGAAATGTGCGTTGACAACGGCGATGCGTTGCGCGTTCTCGACGCTAATAGGGTAGATGTGTAGTTCCATTTTTGGTTGTCTCTTTTCTGTTTGTCGCGCGATTTTAAGGTCGTGTTACATTGCTTGTTTTAGTTGCTTGCAAAAGTATTGTAATTATTGTGTTTTCCAAACGTTTTCTATTTTTTTGTCATTATTTATCCGTAGCTAAATGGTTGTGTAAGTAGGTAATCATAAATAATTATTACTTTTTATTGTACGACTTGTACGATATCATATAGTGGTCTATGGTGTCGTACAGAAAGTAGCGATTATTTGAGTCGAACACCTATTTATTTTTGACAAATTTCCTAAGGAACGCGAATTAAATAAAAGCACATTTTTTCTTAACACATAGGCACATAGGGCACATAGTTTTTCTCTTTAAAGATATGTCTTAAAGCGTTTTA
>JAYUKJ010000791.1:0-8655 GCA_043764555.1 Saprospiraceae bacterium | reverse complement strand
GTAATTCGGCAGAAACGAAGAGTTCATTTTGACCTAAATCGCGGCATAAAACGGTGTCGCGGCCGATATTTAAAGGGTACTTCTTCTTGAAAATAACGTTGAAACGACGGTCCAAATAGCATTGCCCGTTGGAAGCAATAACTTGATAAATGCCTGATTTACGCGTAGTTAGACTTGTGTCTTTTGAGTCATCTATCCATGCGTAGGATGTTGCGCCGTAGAAATTAGGCACAAGCGTAAGCGCCGTGTCGCAACTCACGGTATCGGTCGTTACGCCTTGTTGTTCGTTAAAAACGTGGAGATAGAGCGAGTCGCCCGACCGACATTTTCCAAAACTTACATTGAGGTGATACACGCCCGTTTTCGTCGCTTTGAAGGTCTGCTGTCGGCTGCTGTCTTGCCATAAAAATGAATAAAGCGGCGAAATAGGACCCCTCAGTATAACGGTGTCTTTTTGGCAAATTATGGTGTCGTTGCCGAGAAAAAAATTGGGTTTGGGCAATACGTAAACCCGCGTTGTGTCGTAGCTCACGCACTGTCCGTTTGACACAATGACGTTGTACATTCCTTCCGTTCGAACGCTCAAAGTTGCCGTTGTGTCGTCCGTATTCCAATAATAAGACGTGGCATTTTGACCCGTTGCGTCCAACAAAACGGAGTCGCCTTCGCAAATTTTCACGGTGTCGGGCAGGGGCAAAGCCGTTGGCGAACCATCTTTAATATCGACCGAACCTGAGCCAATGCAACCGTTAAAATCGGTAATTGTCACGCTGAAAGTGCCAATAATACTTGTGTTTAATTGCGCAATCGTGTCGCCGTTTGACCATCGATAATTTCGACAATTCTGTTCCACAAAAACGGTTACCGAACGGTTTGGACAAATGAAAGGTGCGCCGCCGAAGGTCGGTTGTGGGTTCTGAAAAGCGCTGATAAATCGAGAGATTGTGTCCATTTTTCCCGTGGAATCGGTCGAAATGACCGTATAATTGCCCGAAACGGAGACCGTAATCGACCGCATTGTGTCGCCCGTTGACCAGTTGTATCGGCGGAAACTGTCGGCCGCAATCAGCCGCGCCGAACCACTCGGACAAAAGCCGTTATCGCCCGAAATTGTTAGTTTTTGAGCGGAAATACTGAGGGGTATAAAAAATAGTATTGATAATTTAAAAATATGTAAAAATCGGCTATTTGCCTTGTTTAGAATCAGCTTAATCATAATCGGTTCTCATTTTTAAAAATTGAAAAAGGACTTAAATTCAAATGTATTAGAACCTAAAACGCTAAAAACAAAAGTTTATTGGAACGACTTAATGGTCAAATTTAACGGTTTGGTAACTCTGGAAGTTTACGCTAAACGGCTATTAAGCGAAAAGACATCAAAGGTGCGTTGCCTTTGATGTCTTTTTCAAAAAATAAAGACCCCTCAGTATAAAGCGTCAAAATGCCGTAAAAATGCGCAATTTCAAGGCTTTTTGACACTTTATACTGAAGAGTCTTTTTACATTAATGTCCTTTTGTAAGTGATAAAACTTAATAAGTTAATGGTGGTCTTAACGTTTTTTTATTCCAAGAAAACGTGTATTTTTGTGGGGTAAACAACCGCTATTGCTCATTTTAAAACCAGCCTCTCGCTCAAAATCTATGGAAAATCCAAAATATTTATACGTATCAGCAGCCTCTTTAACGATGTACGAGTTTGTTAGTGAAGGACCTAAAGGACGCATATTAAAATTAGTGAAATATACTGAATACGGCAATACTGGTATTTATAACCTTGGTTTTGGCGACAAATTAGGCGATTCAAATAGATTTGATGACAAAATAATTTCAGGAAATGGCGATAGTGAAAAAATATTAGCGACAGTGGCTTCAACAGTTTATGAATTTACGGCAGAATATCCTGACGCTTTTATTATAGCGGAAGGTAGCACGTCAGCCCGCACTCGACTTTATAGAATGGGCATTTCAAATGCTTTAGAAGAAATAAATAACGATTTTAACGTATTTGGATTTTTAGATAAGAAATGGCGGAAATTTGAGCCTAATCAAAATTACTCTGCTTTTGCAATCACTAAAAAACAATAAAAAAATGATAGAAATTGAAAAAATAAAAGACAAAAGACAAGCGGTGGTCATTATCAATCCCGACTTAGATAAGTATGATGATATGGCTATTTTCAAAGAAAAAAATGACAAAATGTTCGCCTTTTTAGAGCAAAACCCATTGCCTGCCGAATGGGTTAAAGAGATAAAAGATGGACGTATCAAACGTTATTTCGAGCAAAATATGCCCATTGAACAAATAGCGCAACGCGTGAGTATGCCCAAAACGTCTGTGCTTTTAGCGCTCGAAGAAATGGGACTAATCGAACCTGTAATTGCTTGATTATCAACAAAATAGGTATTTATACTGAGGGGTCTGTTTGGAAAATAAAAACGTCTTGAAAGGTGTGCTTTCAAGACGTTTTTATTTTCCAAACGGACCCCTCAGTATTTTAGCGATTCCAAGCACGCGTCCGCAAAGCACCCGTGAAACGCGTCAACGGATTACCGCGTTCGTTGACCACATTTTGCTCCGTTCCGTTTGGCATCACGAGCGCCACGCGTAAGACTTGCAAATCCCAATTTTCATACGTATCAAACGGTTGTCCTGCGCGCGGTGCGCCGTCGTGCCGCAGCGAAATACTTCTAATGTCTTCGACATTACCGACCACTTTGTTCAACACAATCGACTTTGTATTCGCCGAATTTTGTGCAAAACCGCCACCCAAACGGTATTCGGGCGAAGTTGTGCCGTCGGTATAGCTAATCGTCATAAAAGCGGTGTTGCCGCCGCGCAAATCGTCGGAACCCGTCGTCAAAAAGACTTTGACGGTCGAATTTTGCCCGCCGCCACCGCCGCCCGTTGTCGGAACTGCCGTGAAGATTTTGTTGCGCAATTGTCCCGTGAAACGCACCAAAGGCGAACCCGTTTGATTGACAAAATCATATTCTTTGTCACCAATCATAAACGTCACGCGGAGTCTGCTCAAATCCCAATTGTCGTAGGAATCAAACGGTTGTCCCGCGCGCGGCGAGCCGTTGTGGCGCAACATAACGCTTCTGACTTGGCTCAATTCGGTCACTGCTTTCTTGAGTTCAATGGTTTTAGCGTTCAGAGAGTTATTGGCAAAGCCGCCGCCCAACAAATATTCAGGTGACGTTGTGCCGTCGGCGTAGTTGACCGTGATGTGCGCCGTGTTACCGCCGCCGCGTAAGTCGTCGCCGCCCGTTGTGAGGTAAACTTTCATTTGTGCCGAAAGGCTCGTTACGTTAATTGACGCAACAAAAATGAGCCATAAAGCGGCTTTAATTGCCGCCATTTTAAGCCATTTTGATGTTTTCATAATAAATTATAATTAAATAAATGAGGTACCTACTCTATACGCTTTTCGGCGGCCGCGGCTTCGTTTTTTAGAAACTGTTTTAAAACCTATTTTGCCTTGGTTTTGCTTATATTTTTTGAGTAGGCAAAGTCAATTTTAAAAGGCATATACGGCATATTACTTTTAAAATCGACGTCGCATAGTCGTAAAAGATGAATAAAAGCAAGGTGAAATAGGTTTTAAAACAGTTTCCTATGAGAGGTTGTCAGCTTTTTCCTCCTGAAATGAACTAATTTGTATCATCGGGCAGTCCGTCGCCGTTGGCATCTTTACCGTTTACTTTGAGTTTTATCTTCAAAAAACAGCTGCTTCCCGACACGCCGACGTGTTCAACGACGTAAATCAAGGCATAAGACGTGCGGTTTTCGATTTGCGTTCTGACGGCAAATACTTTTCCGTCCAATTTGGTGCGGCTCGAATAAAATTCTTGAAAACCGCCCGTTTGATTGACGACTGCCATGAGTTGTTCATTGCTTTTTACTTTTTCAAACTGCGCTCCCGTGATGGTGGTGGCGGCGATTTCGCTCGCATTGGCCGTTGGCCACTGCTTGACGGGTTGTTTGCCGACTTTATATTTTTCCCCACTAAAAAACAGTCCTGCTTTTGGGTTATTCTTCGCATAACTCGGCGAGACCAAATGATAAATGGCGCCGATTTGCGACTTGGCAGTTGCGAAAATCACGTCAATCGCGCCCGTTTGCGTCGCCACATCCACATCATCGGCAATCACGCCTTTTTGGGCATCCAAATAAGCGCCGTATTGTTGGTGGTCTTGGCAACCCCACGAAGCGGTGCCGTCGCTGTTATACGTCGAGGGCGAAGGCACTTCAGCACTTTGATTATTAGCGCCTTGATTATTAGCGCCTTGACCGTTTTGTTGATTGCCGTTATCGGCTGCGGGCGTTTCGGAGGACCCCTCAGTATTTGGCGCCATTTCACCGTTATTTTGAGGGTTTTGCGCGTCATTTGAGGAAATTTGACCGCGCATCGTTCTTTTGATTTGTACCAAAAACGGGTCAAAAACCCTCAAAATGGATTGAACATTGTTCACCGTCGCATGGACATTATTGGCGGTTTCTTGGACGTTGGCGGCAACTTGCGCGCTCTTTTGATTCGCTTTTTGCGCCGTATTTTTTACTTTATTCGGCGTTTGTTGCGCGGAAAGCGCGTAGGAAAAGCAGAAAATGAGGGCAATAAACGCGAGAACTGTTTTATTCATTTTGATTTAATTTTTAATAAATTAGTGATAAATGTTTTTTGATAATGAGGATAAAGGATTGTCGGAATGGACAAAAAAAACGCTCGAAATGACGATTATACTGAGGGGGCCTTTTTTTTATGCGTCAAAAAAAATGGGAGATTTCAACGGCTTGATTTTGATTCGTTGGAATTCACGCTCAAATATGTTGCAATTGGTTTTCCTTCGCAGTAGAAAGTCCGTTAGTAGTGCATTTAAAGCCGCGAGCTGTCGATTATTTTCCGTGAATGGTTTTGAGCTATCGGTTATCAGTTGACGGCTGATAGCTCGCAGTTGATAGCTCAAAGCTAATTGCCATTCACGGGTTCGCAGCGGCTATTCACGGCTGATACAGCACTTTCTACGAAGTAAACCTTGCACTTATGCTTTTATTGGCGTTTATTTGCTCATTAAAAAAACTAAAACGAAACGTCGATGATGTCTGCTCAAGTCCAAACGTGGTTCATTTTCCAAGCCTTTTTCCAAGGTGTTCTCCTCTTTCAGGCGCTCTACATGGGGTTTCACTTCGTCGCCTTGAAGCGCCGTGAGTATCTGTATTATGCATCCTACGTGAGTATCAAAAGTGTTTATTTCCTTATACAATCCGCCGAAATTTATCAACATCCCGACACGTTTAGCGTGCAAACGAGCGACACGTTTCACTATTTTAAATTCTTGGCGGTCGGTGCGTATTTGATGTATTATTTGTTTATATCCGATTTTTTTAATTACGAAAAAAACTTACCTAAAATAGCCGCGTGGGGTCGAATAATTGAAAAATTTCTACTTGGCTACATCGGTCTAAATTTCTTATTATTGCTCTTTGATGTACCCCAAAAAGTGCAAAATATCGTCTATTCCGCGTTTGTTTTGCCGCTTTTTGTCGTGTCGATTGTCTTATTGGTCCAAGCCATGAAAAGCCTGCGCGACCGCAAAGCCTATTTCATCATCGTTGGCACAATTGCCTTTGCAAGTGGCTCGATTGTGAGTCTTTTTTTGGTGAGTATTTGGAAAATTCAGACCTTTGAATGGTTCCGATTGGCGGGTATTTTGATTGAATTGCTCTGTTTTTCAATTGCTTTGGCTTTGAAAAATCAAGAGATTGAGGAAGAAAAACAACGGATTCAATCCAAGCTCGCGGAAGCAGAAATTGCGGCTTTGCGCTCCCAAATGAACCCACATTTTATCTTCAATTCGCTGTCGAGCATCAACAATTTTATGCTCAACAACGACAGTCAACAAGCGTCTTTTTACCTCACGAAGTTTGCCCGATTGATTCGTTTGGTCTTGGAAAACTCTCGAACGGAGAAGGTTTTGCTCGCCAACGAACTGCACGCCCTTGAATTATATCTCGAAATGGAAGCGCTAAGATTTAAAGAAAAATTGACATACGTCATTCAGATTGACCCCTCAGTATCGCCCGATTTTATCGAAATTCCGCCACTTTTGCTCCAACCTTACGTGGAAAATGCGATTTGGCACGGCTTGATGCATAAAAAACAAGGCGGCACGGTGACCATAAATATCCATCAAATTGAAGAAAATCTGCTGCACATCAGCATCACCGACGACGGCATCGGCCGCGAACGTGCCGAGGAACTTAAAAGTCGCTCGGCAACGCGTGAAAAGTCGTTCGGTATGCAAATTACCTCCGAGCGCCTCAACGCGATTAACACCATTTTCAAAACCCAAACCCGCATAACGGTCGAAGACCTCACCGATACTGAGGGGTCCGCCTGCGGGACAAAAATCAACCTAATGATACCATGTTAGAACAATCGACAAGCCTCCGCGCCGTCATCATCGACGACGAACCCGACTGCGTGAGCGTGGCGCAAAAACTCATCGGCACTTATTGCCCCGAATTGACGGTCGTTGGCACGTCAACCGACAGCAATGAGGCGGTAAATCTCTTGTTGCGACAGCGCCCCGACGTGGTTTTTCTCGACATCGAGATGCCCGTGATGAATGGTTTTCAAATTTTGGAAGAATTGGGCGATTTCAATTTTCAATTGGTTTTCACGACCGCCTACGACCGTTACGCGGTGAAGGCGTTTAAGTATTCGGCAATTGATTATTTATTGAAACCAATTGACCCGATTGAACTGAAAGCGACGGTTCAAAAAGTGCTTCAAAAACAACGGATTGACCGCCAACAGATTGAATTGTTGCGCCGACAGCTCTACACGCCGCGTCCGCAGATGGGCGAAAAACTCGCCTTGCCCTACCAACACGGCTATATTTTCATCGAAGTCAACGACATTCTGTTTGCCGAATCCGACGATTGTTACGTGCGGTTGTACCTGTTGAGCGGCGAGATGTACTTGGTCACCAAATCGCTGCGCGAATTGGAAGAAACGCTCGATAGTCAACAGTTTTTCAGGATTCACCGCCAGTTTTTGGTCAACAAAACTAAGGTCAAACGCTACAACAAAGCCGACAGCATCGTCATTTTGTCGAACAACAAAGAGCTGCCGATTGCGCGAAATCGGCGGGAAGATTTTGGCAAGCTATTTTTGAAAATTTAGGGGTTCTTTTTACATTATCGCCTTTCTGTAAGTGATAAAACTTAATAAGTTAATGCTCGTTTTAACGCTTTTTTATTTCGAGAAAACGTGTATTTCTGTGGTGTAAACAAACGCTATTACTCATTTTAAAACCGATTTCACGCAGTAAATCTATGGAAAACCCGAAATATCCGTTTGAATCGACATCAAATTCTACAACTTTTAAATTTGTTAGTGAAGGCTCTTCGTTCGTATAAGACGTCGGCGCGGTTTTAAACCTCGCCGACGTTCGTTTATCCGTTCATTCGTTCGTATAAAACGTCGGCGCGGTTTCAAACCTCGCCGACGTTCGTTCATCCGTTCATTCGTTCGTATAAAACGTCGGCGCGGTTTGAAACCTAATGTCGTCAACTTAAGAAGGGCGACCGTGAAGAAGGGCGACCGTGAAGGTCGCCCCTACAAATGATTGAATGTCAGACATATATGTAGGAGCGACCTTCACGGTCGCCCTTATGTGGACGGTGTTAAAATCGTTAAGTTGACGACATTAGGTTTGAAACCTCGCCGACGTCTTTCACGCCAAAAAGCTCTAAAATGCGTGTTTTCATGGCTTTTTGAGCTTTTATACTGAGGGGACCTCTTTTTAGAAAAAACATGAATAATTGTAAACTTCCTTAACTTGATAAACACACGACCTACAAAAATGAAAACAAATGTAAAGAAACACCGTTTGATAAGTCAAATTAAACATAATATTGCTTCTTTTAATGATAGTCACAATTACTTTTTCTCCCCCTAATATCCTTGATATGTTTTTTCCATGCCTGCCAAAATCTAATTAAATCCTTATTTATCGGCTCAATGGCTTTTGAATAGGCACTAATAACATTAAAGAATATTAGCAAACGACGTTCACACTCATGCAAACCATTTTTACAGTTTTTTCCACGACCAAGTTGCGTGAGAAAAAGTATTCTCTTTTATTTTATCTCATCGCGTTTTGCCTTTTAGGACTGCACACTGTTCATGCCGAAGGAACGGCCACTATTTCGCCTTCAAGCACCAATATTACGGCGTTGGCTTTAATCCCTTCGGGTGGTTCGGGGTCGTATTTGGGCTGCTCTCAGGACAATCGCATTTACTTCAATATCGCCAATAATGTGACCGAAAATCTCTATTTTGGCTTCAATTGGCGCAATTATGCGGCATCAGGCACGAATCCGACGATTGCCAATATGTACATCAAAATTTTCAATCCAAGCGGTGTTCAGGTCTCAGGTCCAACTCAGTTGAACAATACGGGCGCAGGATTTATCAGCACCTACGCCCAAGCGGCGGCGGGTCCGAATGTGGCAGGTTCCACGCCGACGGGCTATACACCGCTGTCTTTTGACCCAACGGTAAATGGCGATTATTGGGTCGAAATTTACAGAAGTAACGACGGTGGCGTGACGCAAGCCGCCAACTCAACATGGAGCCTTGCGCC
>JAYUKJ010000790.1:0-2561 GCA_043764555.1 Saprospiraceae bacterium | reverse complement strand
TCGCGCACGAAACGTCCGACAAATTCTGCCGCAATATGCTGTGCGTCCGCCGCAGAACCGCCGTTTCCTGCGAGCAAAATTTTACCACCCCTCAGTATGGCCGCCATGCAAAGCGCGCAAGCCGCCGAAATCTCGTTTTCGAGCGTCCGCAAACGTTTCGCAGTCGCAATATGAGCGCTTATGTTTTCTTGAATTGTCATAAATATTTCAGATTTCAAATTCCAAAGATTTCAAATTCCAAGGATTCCAAATTTCAAATTCCAGATTCCAGATTCCAAATTTCAGATTCCAAAGATTCCAAAGATTCCAAGGATTCCAAATTTGGAATCCTTGGAATCCTTGGAATCCTTGGAATCCTTGGAATCCTTGGAATCCTTGGAATCCTTGGAATCCTTGGAATTTGAAATTTGGAATCCTTTAGTATTGTTTTTTCGGCAACAAATAATTCTGAACGTAGTCCTTAATCCCATCTTCAAGCGACGTAAAAGGCGCGTCGTAACCCGCTTTTTGAACGCTTGACATATCGGCTTCCGTGAAATATTGGTATTTGTCGCGAATGTCTTCGGGCGTCGGTACATAATTGATTGTCAATGGTTTATCCACATTTTTAAACACATTGGCAACCAAATCATTGAACGTTCGCGCTTCGCCCGTTCCCAAATTGTAAATACCCGATTTTACTGAGGGGTCCGTTTTGTAGTTTTTATAAAACCAAAACAAGACATTCACAACATCTTTGACGTAAACAAAATCGCGCATTTGCCCGCCGTCGGCGTATTTTGGGTTATGGCTTTTGAACAAGTTGACCGTGCCAGTCGTCTGAATTTGGTTCGTAAAATGAAAAATCGTACTTGCCATCCTGCCCTTTTGGTACTCATTTGGACCATAGACATTAAAGAATTTGAAGCCTGCCCAAAACGGAAATTCGTCCAATTTGAAATTGAAAAAAGATTTTTTTGACAACTCATCGCGACTTTCTGCCAAGTCTAAAAGCCATTGGTCGAAGTCATTTTTAGACTTGCCGTAAGGGTTCAAAGGTGTCAATAATTTCGGCAAAGTTGCGTCCGAATAACCCAACTCACCATTGCCGTAAGTAGCGGCCGAAGAGGCGTAAATAATTGGCAACGCGTATTTTGTGCATAATAAAAAAACGCTTTTTGAATATTCTAAATTGAGTTTTTCCAAAATTTTCCAATCAAATTCTGTCGTATCAGTGCGTGCGCCGAGGTGAAAAATAAACGACACGGACGCCTTATTTTGTTCGATAAAATCGAATAAATCATCCCGCTCCACGCGCTGCAAAACGTGCGAATCCGCAAGATTTGGCTCATTGTTTTTCTTTGAAAAATCATCCACCGCCACGATGTCCGTAATGCCTTGTTGGTTCAGAAATTTGACCAAACAACTGCCGATAAAACCATAAGCGCCCGTTACAATAATCATTATGAATTAAAAATTAAAAATTAAGAATTAAACGTTCGAGCAACTTTTTTAAGCCTTCCGAGCGCCGCAAAAGTCGTTTTTTTCTTCGGAGTCGGGAAATTTTTTTCTCTTTAAGAAAAGATTTTCACAATAAAACGATTAGTTTTGTCAAAAATTTAAAACATGGCCGCAACTGCAATCATAGAAAAAAAAGAAGCGAAAACGATTGCCAAAGGTAAATCGTTGAAAGGAACCGTGAAATCGTCGAATGGCAGCGTTCACGCCTACGTGACGCAAGAAAAATATTATGAAGAATACCGCAACCGTGAAGATGGTTTCAAATACGAATGGTTGGATGGTAAAATCGAGAAAACCCCTAAAGGCATGCATGACGCTCAATCTCATATCGCAGAAAATTTAACGATGCTTTTCTACACGCTCAAGATTGCGGGTAGAATCACAGGCACTTTCCAAACAGAAATGGACACTTTCGTCGAAGGTCGGCGGATTCGGGTGCCTGATATGTGCTATTTGAATCCACAACAAGCCTATGATGCGTCAAACGGTGGACATCCAATCTCTGATTTTATGATTGAAGTCGTCTCAACGCACGATAAAATTGAGGATTATGAGATAAAATTAAACGATTATTTTACCGCGGGCGTTAAACTTGTTTGGTGGATTTTTCCCAAACAAGAAGCCGTTTACGTGATTGCAAACGACGGTCAAGCGCTCATTTGCAGGAGCGAAATGATTTGTTCGGCAAGTCCCGTTTTGCCCGATTTTCAGTTGACGGCAAATGCCGTTTTTCAGAAACCCGCAAAGCCATAATTAGTTTGAAGTTTGAAGTTTTTAAGTTTGAAGGCATGACACGCCGAGCGACTTTAAACTAAAAAACTTCAAACTAAAAAAAAGACCCCTCAGTATAAATGCGTTTTTTTGCGCAAAATTTATACTTTTACGTCCTGCGAACCACTAAAACGTCGCCTATTCATTTTGAATCGTTACATTCCCATCATCATCGCCGTAGTCGGCATCCTCGGCTTGTTTATTTGGCTCGGTCAACGCAACAAAGACAAGCACGATTGGACCGAAACTTTCGACCCGAAAAGCCGCGAGCCTTACGGAACGTCCATCGT
>JAYUKJ010000789.1:0-8667 GCA_043764555.1 Saprospiraceae bacterium | reverse complement strand
TTTATGAACACATTGCCGTACAGAATCGAGTCGCGCACCACGCCGTCGTGTTGCAATTCGGTTCTGAAACGGAAGCTATCGCCTAAAATGCCAAGCGCTGCCGCCGTCGTCACGATTTTCATGTTTGAAGCGGGAATGACGCTCATGCACGCGTTGTGCGCTGCCAAAATTTCGCCCGTTTGCGCGTCCATGACAACGATGCTCGACTGCCCATTTTTCAAAGAGCTGTCGGTCGCTAATTTATTGACGGCAGAAATAAGTAGTGATTTTTTGCTATCCGTATTTTGTTCATTATCAACGCCTTTGCGCTCTACTTTGTCGGCGCAATCTTGGGCATTTACAAAAATCGGCAAAGCAAACAAGCATAAAAAAGGCAGCGTGAAACGACGGAATCCCATATTTTTTCGTTTTATTTTACAGTTAATCAAGCTATTTATTTCACAAAGAAACAAAAGGTCGATAAGTTTTTTCAAAAAAAAAAAGGACTCCTCAGTATAAACGCCGTTTTTTACTCAAAATGAGCAAAAAACGGCGTTTATACTGAGGGGTCTCTATTTTCCATAAAGTTTAGGTTGCTCATAGAATAGCTTAATTATTTCTTCTCTAAAAGGATTGTTTTGATGCAGAATTAAAGAAAAAAGCATTTCAGAATCTTCTACTTCAAAATTAATATCATGCTTTTCAAGAGTTCCATCGTTAAATTTATTGAACCAAGTATTAAACTTTCTATTTCGTCCATAATGCCTCCCATCCGCACTATCGCAAACGTAAATAAGGCAATTAGAGTGGTTTGTAAAAAAATCTAAAAGTATGTGAATAATAGTGGATTCTGTACGCGAATCGTATGGAGCCGATGAATCAACAACATCGTTATCAAGGTCAATACTTAATTCAAATACGGATAAATAGGGCTTAAAATCAATGAAATAAGATGAGCCATCTTTGATTTCGATTCGATATTTAATACCATTGTTTGTTTCAAAAAAGTATTGATCTTCTTGATAAACAAACTCATACGGTTGCAGAGTTCTCATAATGTCTTGGAATGTTCCTTTCTTGGAGTTGATGATTTAATTCTTCTAATGTTATTTCACCACGTCTAAATTGATGGCGCAAACGCTTGTGAATGGCCATTTTGAATAAACCTTGGGCAATAGGATTATTAGCGTCAAGGTGAATTTTTTTATTTTTTTTTATTTTTTCCATTGCTTTAATTTTCTACAAAACTAAGTGATGTCTTGCAAACCACAAAGTACTCCCTTTGTATTTCTTCTAAAAAAGGGTTAAAAAAGAGTATAAACGCCGTTTTTCACTCAAAATGAGCAAAAAACGGCGTTTATACTGAGGGGTCTCTCGTTGATTTTAAATTTACAAAAACAGTTTTTTACAATGACGGTTGTTCAATCTGCGGAATCGTAAAATAAAAAGTCGTTCCGAGGGACCCCTCAGTATTTTTATCATTTCGAGGCAAATTTTGCAAAAACCAAATGTTTCCGCCGTGTAATTTGGTAACTTTTCGACAAATTGCCAATCCCATACCCATGCCAGGACGGTCGCGCTGATTGATGCGTTGAAAAGGTTGAAACGCTTTTTCGTTGTACGATTCGTCTAAACCCACGCCATTGTCGGCAACCGAAAATTGCCAATCCTCACCGTTGAAATGCGCCGAAATATGGATTTTAGGCGGTGCTTCCGAACGGTATTTTAAGGCATTTTCAACTAAGTTTTGCAATAATTGAATGATACTCGATTTATGCGCCCAAAGCGTCGGCAAGTCGTCGGCGGTCACGGTGGCTTCTTCGGTTTTTATATAATTTTTTAAATTAATGCCAACGAGTTCCACGATGCGGTTAAAATTGGTCAAGGCCAATTCTTTATCGTGGTCAACGCGGCTATAAATCAGCAAATCGTCAATCACATCGTTCATCATCTGCGTGTTATCGACGATAAAATCGATGTATTCCTTGCCCGCGTCGTCGATATTTTCGCGATAGCGTTGTTTCAACAATTTGGCGAAGCCGCTAATATTGCGCAGCGGACTCTTCAAATCGTGCGACGCAATGTAGGCAAATTGCTCCATTTCATTGTAGGACATTTCGAGCGCGTGCAAATTTTTGACAAGTTCTTGCGACTTCTTTTCGAGCAACATTTTTTGCTTTTCAAGTTCGCCAACCGTTTCTTTGAGCAAATTGATGGATATATCGCGGTCTTTTGTACTGCGTAAATAGCGAAATTCAAGGCGCACTTGTTCACTCTCAACCTTGGAGGCAAGGCGCAGCAATTCGGTTTTTTCCGCAACCGAAATATTCAAAGCGTTGAAAGCTAATTTGAGATATTGAAAAGACTCAGACATGATTGAATCAAGGGTAATTAAGGCGTAAAAAGTGTTTTATATTGAGGGGTCCTAAAAATGGTCGTTTGCATCTGAATCCTCCGCCATCACATTCGTTCTTTTATGGCTAAGAGGCTGCACGTTTCATTGTGAAATTCGCAAATACCATTCCTTACATTTCCGATTTCGCCATAGGTTAAAAAACCAATCATTGGTTTTTGCCAATGGTTATAAATGCCTTGAATTTCGTCGTCCAAAAACGGACCTAAAGCGGCGTGGCGCCCTTTGCAAGAGAACAAAATGAGCGCATCGGCGTCCATCGTGTCGTGCAAAAAATCTTTCAATTCAGCAATTGTTTGGTCAATGACTTCGACGCCAGGAGAAATCGAAAACCTGAAACGGTCGCCTTCTTTAATCCCACCGACGAGCATCAATGAACGGGTTTCCTCATCGCCTTTTATGGGGCTGCGGAGGACGGAATAATCGTCATTGCCGCGCACAATCTGTAACGGATATTGCGCCGAAATGGTTGAGATTTGCTTTCCTTTCACGTCCGCATTGTCGTGGAAACCGAAAAAACGGATGAAAAAGTCAAGCGCAGGTTCATTGTTTATCGTGTAAATCAAGTTGCCTTGCGCCTTCGTAACCGTGTGAGACGTGCCAAGCGGTTGCCAGCCACTTGTTGCGATGCCCTTGATTTCTATCTTGTCATTGTCAAAAACGACTGCTACCATACCATCGTGCGTCGTGATGTTTCGCGTAAAGATATACGTATTCACAACGTTTAAATCATCGCCCGCGAGACCGCCAAAAAGGGGAATTTCACGCGGAATATTAGCCGATTTCAACCCGCGTACAATTTCGTCACCATCATTCAAAATGCCCGCAGTCATGACAATAAGCGCGGGATTTTTAAACGCTGCGTCGGCTTCGTGTCGCATTTTCTGACCCGTTTCAAAGACCCCCTCAGTATTTTCAGTAAAAATAAGCTTGTAATCTGCTCGATTTACATCAAGCAACAGGCAGGAAATAGCCGCTTCGTGCAGTTCTGAATCGACGATTTCACCCGCCGTTGTGCAGCCCAAAAGGTCGATATTGTAGGTGTCGAACAAGTTGCCAATATCCCTAAAAGGCAATTGTGGCGAGCAAAAAATGACGGCAAGCGTTGGGCGAAAGCCGCTTTTTAATTCAGCGAGCAAGCGGGTTTCGAGCGTCGCGATGTCAAAACTAACGAATGATATGGAAGTCATAAAGAGCAATTGAAATGGTTATTTTCGGCAGAAAACGGCATAAACCCGCAAGTCAAACCGAAGAATCGAATTTTTAGCACGTAGAAAAAGTACCGCAATCGGTGATAGTCAATTAAAATGCCGACAGTACCGATTTCGCATTATTTCTGCGTAAAAATGTCTCTAAATTCGTAAATAGTTGCCATTTATACCTATTTTATGTGACAGTACATTTTCGCTTATTTTTTCGCTTTGTAGAACAATAAAGTCGAATTTTCGAGCTTGAAAATCTGATTGGCCACGCGTTGAATGTCCTTAATTTCGACGGCGTTGTAGCGGTCAATTTCCGTATTTATCAAATTAGCGTCGCCGATGAGTTCATAAAAAGCCAGATTCATTGCTTTGTTTGCCGCGCCAACGTCGCCAAAAGCCTGTTGACTTTCCGCGCGATTTTTCAATTTTTCCAACTCAATTGCCGCAATCGGCTCGTTTTTCAAAACAGCCAACTCTGCCCAAATTGCGGCTTCGGCAGCTTCTAAAGTGACGCCTTCGGTCGGTTTTCCTTCAATCACCACGAGTCCCGGGTCGATGTACCCCGTTTGATAACAATCTAATTCGGAGAAAATACGGTCGGTTTTGACCAATTTTTGATAAAAACGCGAGGACGCACCACTTGCCAAAATGTCCGTCATCAAATCGAGCGCGTAATAATCGGCGTTGTTCCGAGCGGGTGCGTGAAAGGCCAAATACAAGGCATCAAGCGGCACGGCGGCTTCAATCGTGCGGCGAAGCGGCTCGGTTTGCGCGGGTTCTTGCGGCAAATTGCGCTTGGGAACGTCGCCTTTTGGCACATTGCCGAACCATTTTTCGACCATTCGCGCAACGCCATCCACGCCACCAACTTTCTGAAAGTTGCCCGCAACGACCAAAATAGCGTTGTTAGGCACGTAAAATTTCTGAAAAAAGTCTTTCACATTTTCCAAAGTCGCTTCTTCAACGTGTTGCGGCGTCAAACCAATGACGGGCCACCGGTACGGATGTGTTTTATACGTCATGTCTCCAAGGTGATGCCAAACGTCGCCGTAAGGTTCATTCAAAGTCGTTTCTTTAAATTCTTCAACAACGACTTTACGTTGCGCGTTCAAGGCTTTTTTCGTCATTTTCAACGCCAACATACGGTCGCTTTCAAGCCACAACAAGGTTTCGAGATTTTCAGCGGGAACGGTAGCATAAAAATTCGTCATATCATTGTTTGTAAACGCGTTGTTTTCTCCACCCGCCGATTGAATCGGATTGTCAAAATCGGGTGCATTTTTGGAACCACCAAACATCAAATGCTCAAACAGATGTGCAAAACCCGTCCGCTCAGGATTTTCGTCGCGGCTGCCCACATCGTACAACAAATTGACGGCAACAAGTGGCGTAGAAAGGTCTTCGTGAATCAAAACGCGGAGGTCGTTTTCGAGCGTAAATCTTTTAAAATCAATCATTTATGTTTCTATTTTTAAATCAAAATCGTCGTTTTTAGGTCAATTTTAGTCTTTATACTGAGGGGTCCTTTTTTTCGTTGAATAATGTTAACAGCATTGAATTAAGCCTTATAAACGTCTTTTCGATGTCTTGCAGTTACGACTACAACCACGAGTAAATCGTCTTCAATTTCATAAATAACGCGGTAATTACCTACTCTTATGCGCCATGCTGTTCGCCCTTTGAGTTTTTTGCAACCGTGCGGACGGGGAGCATCTGCAAGCTCCGCTATGGCTTCAAGGATTGGTATTCGCTCAACTTTATCGATTTTCTCGATGTCCTTGCGCGCCGTTTTCTCGATAATAATTTTGTAAGACATTTAAGCGGACATTTCTAATTGTTTTAAAAAATCATTAAAAGGCATTGGTTCGCTTGGTTGCGTTTTTGCTTTATCATAAGCAATAATGTCTTCCAATTCTTCAAGCCGTTCAATTAATGCCTGATATTCGGCAATTGCGAGGATAACGCCCACTTGTGTTCCGTTATCGTCTTTTATGTATTGTTTTTGTAAAACACCCATTTCAGAAATTGTTTTGAGATGAATTCAACTTTTTTATTGAAAATAATTCCATCCGTAAAAGTAAATAAAACCAATGATTCTAACACTTTTTTATTGTTCCAATGCAGAAATTCACGTAAAAATGTCGGAAAAATAACACTTTTAGCGTTTTATACTGAGGGGTCTCTTTTTTCAATTTTAATCTAATTTCTGTCAAAGGAGAACGGACTAAAAAGCAAGAAAGCCTTGTACAACGCGTGTACAAGGCTTTCTAAGTAACTATGCTGTGGAGAATTCGTTGCTTTTCAAACGCATATCACAGCACGGGCGTGTGTTTTTGGCACAACAGTCGTTTTGAAATTAACGACCATAACCACCACCACCACGGTCGTAACCGCCACCGCCGCCGCTGCCGCCACGGTCATAACCGCCGCCGCCGCCGCCGCCGCGGTCGTAACCGCCGCCGCCACGGTTTCCACCGCCGCCGCCGCCGTAACCGCCGCCACCGCCACGGTTTCCACCGCCGCCGTAACCGCCGCCACCGCCACGATTGCCACCGCCGCCACCGCCACGGTTCTCACGCTCTTCAGCTTTCTTAACAGCAATTGTTCTGCCGTCAAGTTCGGTTTCGTTAAGTGCTTCGATAGCTGCATTTGCTTCGCCATCGTTTGCCATTTCAACAAAGCCGAAGCCTTTTGAACGACCTGATTCGCGGTCTGTAATAACGCTTGCTGATGTCACTTCGCCGAAGGCTTCAAACGCTTGACGTAATCCGTCGTTGTTGGTAGCAAAATTGAGTTTTGCAACAAAAATATTCATTGAATAGAAATTGAAATAAAAAAAAAGAAATTAAAATATGCGATAACTCGAAAGCGGAATTGAAATACGGATTTGTCCCGATTCTTCTTCGGGAAAGCGCCATTTATTTTTTCTTCTATTCTTTCTTCATTAAAACTTGGCGTAAAAGTAGGAAGAAGTAGATGATTCAAGGCATTTTTTTTAAATTATTATTGACGTGCCGTCTGAATAGTGGATTTATCGCCCAAAAAAAGCCATTTTTGGCTTAATTTAATCACTGATTTTACATCGCCCCCTCAGTATTTTGCCCATTTTTATTTCCCCAACTTTACAAAAGTTAAAATCTTTTGGAAAATTGGCGGAAATAGAGGTTGGGCAAAACGCTCATTTTTTTTATTTTTTTTACATTAATTTTGCCAAAAATTAAGATAAAAATGGCGGCATTAAAAATGGATAAAAGTATCTACTTAATCAGCGGATTAGGCGCCGATGAAAGGGTTTTTCAACGCTTAAATTTCGGACTATTTAAACCCCATTTTATTAAATGGGTAGCGCCTAAAAACGATGAATTGATTCAAGATTACGCATTGAGATTATCGGAACAAATTGAGGATAGAAATCCGATTATTGTGGGCGTTTCTTTTGGGGGAATATTGGCGATTGAAATCGCAAAATTAATTGATTGTCAACGAGTTATTCTTATTTCTTCCGCAAAAACCAAGTACGATATTCCAGTTTATTATCGCTTTTTGGGACAACTAAAACTACATCAATTAATCCCAATTGGGCTGTTTAAAATGCCTAATTTATTGACTTTTTGGTTCTTTGGAATGCGTGAAAAAAACGAAAAAATGCTCTTGAAAAGCATCCTAAAAGATACCGATGAAACGTTTTTAAAGTGGGCAATTGACGCCATTGTGAATTGGAAAAATGAAAAAATAATGGACAATTTAATGCACATTCACGGCGATTTAGACCGCATTTTACCCATTAAAAATCGACATGAAATTGACGTTATTATTCCAAACAGCGGTCATTTGATGGTTTTCAGTCAAGCGGATTTGGTAAATAAAAAACTGCTTGATTTTCTTCATTTTTCAGAAAAAAAGGACCCCTCAGTATAAATGCTAAAAAAGCGTTTTCAACCGATTAATTTTCAGAAATTATTTTCAAAATCACCCTCTTCGATGCTCACAAATCAAGCCTTAGTGCAACAAATTCACGCGCAATACCGACAACAATTGCGTCCGTTGCCCAATAAACGCAAGGCGCAAGCGTGGATTGACCGCCTCATTGACATCCTTTTTCCCGTCCGTTGTGCCGAAACAATTGGCGAGTTGGAAATTCGACAATTGGAGTTGCAGCTTTGGGAATTGCTCCTGCCTTTGGAAGGGCAAATTGAACCGACGGACGTTGTAGTTAAAAAATTCTTTACGCAAATTCCGTTGATTTACAAACAATTGTACAGTGACGCTGAAGCGATTTTGGCTTTCGACCCTGCTGCCCACAGCTTGGAAGAAGTCATTGTGGCTTATCCTGGCTTCTACGCAATTGCCGTTTATCGCTTCTCAAATGCCTTGTATCGACTGAAAATTCCGATACTGCCGCGCCTCATTTCGGAGTGGGCGCACGGGCAAACGGGCATCGATATTAACCCTGGCGCGACGATTGGCAATGGGTTTTTTATCGACCACGGAACGGGTTTGGTAATTGGCGAAACGGCGGTGATTGGCAACAACGTCAAGATTTATCAAGGCGTGACTTTGGGCGCTTTGCAGGTGAAAAAAGAGGAGGCTTTCGTCAAAAGACATCCCACAATTGAGGATAATGTGGTCATTTATTCGGGCGCCACGATACTCGGCGGGCGCACCGTTATTGGTCACGATTCGGTTATCGGCGGCAATGTGTGGTTGACGGATGCCGTTGAGCCGTTTTCGTTGGTTTACCACAAATCGGACGTGCGCGTAAGGACGAATCGAGACTTTGAGGAACCCATTAATTTCGTGATTTAGTGAGTGGAATTTATTTGTTTTTAAGTAAATGTTCATGAGTAATCGCTACTAAATTTCAATCTTAGCAAGCCTGAAAGAGGCTTACAAAGATTTGACCCATCAACTTGATATTGACAAAATACTCAGGGAAGTCCGCGAGAATTTTACAAAAAAAATAGACCCCCTCAGTATAAGCACTGAAAAGGTCTATTTTTTATGTAAAATTATGTAAAATTATGTAAAATTATGTAAAAATACACAATTCTAACTTATTCGATAATCACTTTT
>JAYUKJ010000788.1:0-8675 GCA_043764555.1 Saprospiraceae bacterium | reverse complement strand
ATTCTGTCCAAGTGCGCCATTTTGATAAAAAAAGAGCCATATACTGAGGGGTCCTATTTTCGTTTCCTTCTGAATGACAAAAAATAGGACTCCTCAGTATAAACGACAAAATTGGCGAAAAACGCGCGTTTTCTTAATGTTTTCGCGCTTCTATCATCTCTGTTCGGTCTTGTACCATTTTGATATAATGGACATTGCCCGTCAAATCGGCGTCGTCGAAGCCATCTTTTACCGCCTTTTGCATATACGCCCAAACGTCCCAATAATGCTCACTTTTGCACCACGGGCGGCAGACGAAATGCAGTTCATCAGCATTAAAACTTTCCAAAAAAATATCGGCGCGTTGTTCATGCAACACATCGGGGCAACTGTCAACGGCAGCTTTCAAAACCTGTAAAACGGCACTCACTTTATTCGGTTCATCGACGATAAACGACATATCCACGCGGCGTTGCCCGAGACTTGTGTAGTTGATGATGTTGCCCGACGTGATGACGCCATTCGGGATGATGATGTGTCGATTGTCGCGGGTGCGTAAAATAGTGTTGAAAACTTGAATTTCTTCGACAAAACCTTCGGCATCGCCCGCTTTTATTTCGTCGCCAACGCGGTAAGGTTTAAGCATCAAGAGTAAAATGCCGCTCGCAAAATGTCCCAAACTGCCTTGTAAAGCCAATCCGACGGCGAAAGCTAAGGCGCCAATGAGGGCAACAATTGAGGAAATTTCGAAGCCAAAAATGCCCGCCACGACGACAAATAAAACGAATTTTAAGCCGACGTCCACCAAAGAAGCGAAAAAAGGTTTGATGGTCGCGTCAACATTTCGAGCAGTTAAAGCCTTGTTTGTGAGGATGTTAAACTTGCTAATCAATCGTAAACCAACCCAAAGGATGATGAAAGCCATCAAAACTTTTGGGATAAAAACGACACCCCAATCCATGGCCATTTGGAGGTATCTTTGAGCGTTGTCCATAATAGTGAGTATTTTTTGTAGTTGAGAGATTTGTGAAAAAAGATATTGTAAAAGTGAAATATAAACATACCAAAATACAAAGAGGTCTTTATTGGGTTGTTTCTGTTTTAAAAATGCCGTGATGCATCTGCTTTATCGTTATTTGGCAACCAATGGGATGTAAATCAACAACTGGATGGCGTCCATTGTAAGCCGAAATTGCCCATTAATTCATTCATTTTCTCCGAATTTCATACAAATGTAAACGTTTCTCTTTGAAATCAAAGTAGAAAAAGGACCCCTCAGTATAAACGCCGTTTTTGCATCAAAATGATGTAAAAACGGCGTTTATATTGAGGGACTATAGAAATTACAGATATCAAAGTGAATCGTTCTATTTTTGAAGTGATTCGTTCTATTTTTGAAGTGATTTGTTCTGTTTTTGAAGTGATTCGTTCTGTTTTTGAAGTGAATCGTTCTAAATACAAAGCCGTTTTTAACTCAAATTGAGCTAAAAACGGCTTTTATACTGAGGGGTCTCTCAATCGTACTTTACAAGCACCGACGGGAAATAAATGTCCCGACTATTTTATCCGCCAACTGCCGCTTTGAAACGACGGTTCACTTCGTCCCAATTAACGAGGTTGAAAAACGCAGCGACATACTCCACGCGGCGATTTTGGTAGTTCAAATAATACGCGTGTTCCCAAACGTCGAGTGCCAAAAGTGGCGAACCTTTTTTCTCCGCGATGTCCATCAACGGATTGTCTTGGTTCGGCGTTGAGCTGATAAAGACGTTTTTGTTGGCATCCACCGACAACCATGCCCAACCCGAGCCGAAGCGTGTCATTGCAGCAGCCGAAAATTCTTTTTTGAAGTTTTCGTAAGAACCAAAAGCGCCTTTGATGGCAAAAGCGATTTCGCCCGTTGGCTCACCGCCGCCTTTTGGCGCGAGGATTTGCCAAAAAAAGCTGTGATTCCAGTGTCCACCGCCATTGTTGCGAATAGCAGGCGCATATTTTGAGATGCCGCCAACGAGTTCTTCAAGCGTTTTGCCCACCGCATTAGGGTCGGCGGCAACCGCCGCGTTGAGGTTTGTGACGTAGGCAGCGTGGTGCTTACCGTGGTGGATTTCCATTGTTTTCGCATCAATATGCGGTTCGAGGGCAGCTACGGCGTAAGGTAGCGCAGGCAATTCAAAAGCCATGATATTGAGATTTTTGTTTTGAAATAATGAATTTGCAAGTAAAGACGGCCCTCCGAGTAGCGGAATACTGAGGGGGGTGACTTTCATGAAGGTACGACGTCTCATCGGTACTTTTATTTTAATGTTGAAAAAGAACTGACTTTAAAACAGACTCGAAGGTAAGAAGTTTAGTGATGTTACCTAATCGTGGCGTTTTTTTTTAGTCACAGCACTAAAAAAAATTACTTGGAGATTTTTAAAAAGCCATTAGCTTTGGCCCATAAAACACGCGTTGTTGAAACGCTTTTATTTAATTCATTAAATTTTTAATTATTATGTCTATTCAAGCAAAGTACCAATCAGTTCTTGATTTGGGAGAAAAATTAGGCGCACAAGGTGGTGCAGTTACGGAAGCGAACGGTGTTTTGACCGTTACTGGAACCGTTGAAACGGAGTACGATAAAAACTTGCTTTGGGACCAAATCAAAGAAGTCGGCGGCGCTACACCATCGGACATTATCGCGGATATTAAGGTCGGAACGACTGATTATTACGCTAAATATACCGTAAAATCGGGTGATACTTTGGGTAAAATTGCGAAGCATTTCTACGATGCACCTTTGCTTTACACGGAGATTTTCAAAGCAAACACGGACATTTTGGCGCATCCTGACCAAATTGAAGTGGGCCAAATTTTGACAATTCCGTTCAAGGCGTAAGTTTTAGTTTAAAGTTTGAAGTTTGAAGTCTGAAGTGCCGCCAAATTAAATTTTGTGCTTTTATCTCAACATTGTTGCGTCTCAAAGCCTTAAAATACTGAGGGGTCCTAATTTCTTCAAACTTCAAACTTCAAACCCCAAACTAAAAAACATGACCGAACACCGCATCGAACCCGCCAATAATTTCTCATTTGGCAGCCAAGAACTTTGGCAATACCGCGAGCTTTTCTTCTTTTTTACGTGGCGCGACATCAAAGTGCGCTACAAACAAGCGACGCTCGGCATCCTTTGGGCAATCGTGCAACCCCTCAGTATGATGCTGCTTTTTACGCTTGTTTTTGGCCGCGGTTTGCGCCTTGCTTCCGACGGATTGCCGTATCCTATTTTCGCTTTTTCGGGTTTAATGGTTTGGAATTTCTTTTCCAATAGCCTCCAAAACGCGGCGAACAGCATGATGTCTAACGCGCATATCATCCGGAAAATCTATTTTCCACGCCTGATTATTCCACTTGCGTCCATTTTGACAGCGCTCTTCGACGTGCTTTTTGCACTCATCGTTTGGGTCGGTCTCATCGTCTATTATCGGCTCCCGATTGACCCCGCAAAGCTCATTTTGATACCCCTCAGTATTTTGCTCGCCGCAACGGCTGCTTTTGGTATCGGCACTTTTCTGGCCGCTTTGACCGTGAAATACCGCGATTCGAGGCACGCTTTGCCGTTTTTGATGCAGTTTTTGATGTTCATCAACCCCGTAGTATATTCCACGAAAGTCTTTGTGGATTATCCCATCGTCCAAAAAATATTAGAAATAAACCCCATTGCAGGCTCCATAAATATGGTGCGCTCGGTCTTCTCTGACGTGCCGACCGACTGGTTTTCTGTGTTTTGCCAATTCGGTATTGCGGTCGTTTTTCTGTTTATCGGTGTTTATTTTTTCAGAAAAACCGAAGCCTATTTCGCCGATTTAGCGTAGGTGCTTACGTTTCGCTGATTTTTAACTTGACTTGACCCAAAACGCCACAAACATTTGAATATCAAACATTTATGGTTTCAAAGAACACATATTGAGCAATTTTTTAGGCTGTTAAAAGATACCCTTAAAATTCAACTCTCTAAATCAACCGATAAAAACGGATTCGTTAGGAAGGCGCTATTTTCTATCGCCGCACGGACGCTTGACGAAGAAAATACAATTTTTTATTTTTTTTCAAACTTTGAATACGGAATAAGCCAAACTCCGCCGTAATTTCGCCGCGCGTTTATATTAATGCACAACCAACCAATTTTTGAGCGACACGTTGCTCAGTCATCAAGGATATAAAATTTATCGACCATGCCAGCAGTCATGACAGCACCCGCAAAAGCGGTTAAAAAAACGGAGAAAAAAGGGACTCCCGTGAAGGCGGGACAGGCTCTTCAGTATTCAGCCGATACCTACAAGGTTTGGTACACCACGATGTACCGCATACGCCGATTTGAAGAGCGTGTTTTGGAAAATTACGGCACGCAAGTCCGCGGATTTTGCCACGTTTATATTGGACAAGAAGCAATTGCGGCGGG
Source organism: Saprospiraceae bacterium (assembly GCA_043764555.1). Classification (GTDB taxonomy): domain Bacteria; phylum Bacteroidota; class Bacteroidia; order Chitinophagales; family Saprospiraceae; genus JAAFJT01. Next base: position 4,258 of record JAYUKJ010000788.1, on the reverse strand, counting down.
CATGAAAACGGCCATGAAACCCGAAGACGGACTCGTCACGGCGTATCGTCAACACGGTGTCGCCTTGATGAAAGGTTGCACAGCGCGTGAATGCATGGCCGAATTGTTCGGTCGTTCGACGGGCATTGTGAAAGGAAAAGGCGGCTCAATGCACTTTTTCTCGGCAAAACACCACTATTTTGGCGGAAATGGCATCGTCGGCGCTCAAATTGGCATCGGGACGGGCATTGCTTTTGCCGAAAAATATAAAGGAACCGATTTGGCTTGCGTGACGATGTTCGGCGACGGTGCCGCACGCCAAGGCATCCTCTACGAAGCGGGCAACATGGCCATGACGTGGAAATTGCCCGTGATTTATGTCTGCGAAAACAACGGCTACGCGATGGGAACACCCGTGGAGCGCACGTCAAACGTGACAAATATTTCTGATGTGGCCGACGCCTTTCATATGCCAAAAGAAATCATTGACGGCATGGACCCACAAGCGGTTCACGAAGGTTTTGCGCGCGCCGCTGCGCACATTCGCTCGGGTGCCGGACCTTATTTTTTGGAAGTAAAGACGTATCGCTACAAAGGTCACTCGGTTTCCGACCCTGAAAAATACCGTAAAGACGAGAAAGGACGCGCCGAAATGGCGCATTATAAATCCATTGACCCCATCAACGTGACCCGCGCTAAAATGGTCGATATGGGTTTGACCGCCGATATTGAGGCAATCGAAGCCGCCGTTGAAGCCGAAATGGAAGACGCCGTTCAATTCGCCCACGCATCGCCTTTTCCAGACGCGGCGGAATTATACATCGACAATTATGTTCAGAAAGATTATCCTTACGTAACGGATTAATTTGTTGGTAATAAATGTTTTAAGCACAAAAAAACCGTTGCACAAGCCTTGTGCAACGGTTTTTTATGCTTTATACTGAGGAGTCCTAAGATGGAAATTTTGACTGCCTCAAACTGTTAGAAGTCAATTGTTTAGGCGGTTTGTTTTTTGTTTTATCATTTAGTACCCGCTAATTTACCCACTATATTTTGTATTTTTTGAGAAATCAAAATAAAAACGCAACTTTTTTAAGATTAAATTCTATTGATAATCAATGATTTATGAATTAAAACAAAAAATTTTAACACAAAACAAAGAAATTGTGTTCAAAATATTTGTTTATAAAAATGAAATGTTTTAACTTTGTGCATCAATTCGAGAGGAATTGTTTTAACTAAAAAAACGCATCTAATGAAGAACAGTATTTTTTCACAAATTAAAATTGAAATGCTATGATACGCGAAGATAGAGTCACGCTTAATAAGCGGTTTGTCGCCATCTTTAAACAGCTTGAAGATAAAGGAACAATCGTGAAAAATGACCGAAATGGTCGTGGTGTAGGTGACGTTGCCGAAAAAGTATTGGGCAACAAAAGCTACGGACACATCATCCGCGCCTACCTCGACCCTTCGAGCAAGCGTGTTATCGACTACGGACAAGCCCGCGCTTTTTGTCGCGCTTACGACATCAGCGAATCCTACATGATTGACGGCGTCGGCCAAGCCTTTGACGGCGAAGCGACACCTGCGGCACAAAAAGCCTACGAAATGTACACGTTTACGGACAACAATCCTAAAGGGAATATCCTGTTTACGTCGTTTGAGGCTTTCGCGGGAACAGCCGTGGATGTAGGCAGTTTTTCGAGAGAAACGAACAGTTTTTTCTCTTTGCCAGGCATTGGCGGCGGCAATTTGGTTGCTTTCCCCATCAACGGTAACTCAATGGAACCCGTTATCAACAACGGAGATGTTGTGGTTTGCCGTGAAATTAGCTCGGCACAAGAAGTAAAAGACAATGATATTTACGCCATTCGGAGCAATGGCACAGTTTGGACGAAGTATGTTCAATGCATCAAAAATCGTTCAGGTCGCGTAACGCACCTGAAATTGATTTCAGCAAATTATCTCGAACACGACCCGTTTGTGGAAGAGGTGAACGAATCCACCAAATTGTTTAAAGTCATTCGGCGGATTAGCACTTTTTAAGTGAAAAACGAAAAATGAAAAGTGAGAAGTTAGGACGGCAATCGTTCTTAATTTTTCACTTTTCATTTATCATTTTTCGTTTCAAAGAATTTTCTCTCGTTTTAATATCCTGCTGTTTTTTTGATGCGATGTCCCGCAGCAGCTCGCTGTTGGGACGTTTTTTTAATTTTCGTAGCTTCATCCACGGATTTACGCGGATTATCACAGATTGGAGCATCAGAAAGAAATGCTTACTTTTTAAAGAGCGACTCGACAAAAGCATTTTTATTGAAAATTTGCAATTTGTCAATCCCCTCGCCGACGCCGATGTACTTTATCGGAATCTTGAATTGGTCACTGATGCCAATTGCCACGCCACCTTTCGCCGTTCCATCCAATTTTGTCAAAGCCAAACACGACACATCCGTCACTTCCGTAAAATGTTTACATTGTTCAATCGCATTTTGACCCGTCGAAGCGTCTAAAACGAGCATAACATCGTGCGGTGCATTGGGCAAAGCCTTGTCAACCGAACGTTTTATCTTCGCCAATTCTGCCATCAAGCCAACTTTATTGTGCAAACGACCCGCCGTATCAATAATCACCACGTCGCAATTATTTTTCAAAGCGTATTGAACCGTTTCGTACGCTACTGCCGCAGGGTCTGTATTCATTCCTTTTGAATAAAACTCGCAACCCACGCGGTCGGCCCAAATTTTTAATTGGTCAACCGCCGCCGCTCGGAACGTATCGCCCGCACCGAGAACAACGCGGTAATCATTTTTCGTCAATTGATGCGCGAGTTTACCAATCGTCGTCGTTTTGCCAACGCCGTTGACACCAACGACTAACATCACGTAAGGACGCCCCGTTTTACTGAGGGGTAGGTCGAAACTCTCGGGTTCTTCTGTATTTTGTTCCGACAACAAATCAACTATTTCATCCTTTAGAATAAAATTTAGTTCATCTGTATTGACGTACTTATCTTTTTTTACCCGCTCTTGAATGCGGTTGATAATCTTAATCGTCGTGTCCAAACCCACATCAGAAGCAATCAAAATGCCTTCTAATTCGTCCAAAACGTCTTCATCGACGGTCGTTTTTCCCGCAATCGCGCGTGAAATTTTGCCAAAAAGTCCCTCTTTGGTTTTTTCAAGCCCTTTGTCGAGGTCTTCTTCTTTATCGCGGGAAAAGAATTTTTTAAAGAAACTCATTTTAAAATTAATTAAAAATTAGGAATTAAAAATTAACACGAAACCGTCGGCGCGGTTTAGAACCTCGACGACGGTAGGGAATTTACGTAAAACACAAAAAAGGCTTTTTCTTTTCGGGAAAAGAAAAAGCCTTTTTGGACCCCTCAGTATTTGAGGCAATTATTTCGTGTTGACGAACCATTCTTTCACTTTGTCTTTGTGAACGATGGCTTCCTTAAAGGCATAAGCGCCTGTTGTTGGATTTTTTACGCTTTTTACGACGCGAACGTGGTCTTTACCCGAACCTTGATTCAAGGCACGTTGAGCGACCCGCGCATTTTTGGAAACTTTCTTTGCCATTTTATAATGAATTTAGAAATTCGAGAAAAAGAGATTATTAAAGTTAAGGTACTCAATGAGCCGATAACTTATTTAATTTCACGGTGAATCGTGTATTTTTTCAGAACTGGATTGTATTTTTTTACTTCCAAACGCTCTGGTGTGTTCTTACGATTTTTTTGCGTTACATAACGCGAACGTCCTGGCATACCCGAGGCTTTGTGCTCGGTACATTCCAAAATCACTTGGATGCGATTGCCTTTTGATTTCTTTGCCATTGTATAATGAAATTTAAAAAATTCAAGAAAATAAAAGAATTAAGTAGCAATTATTTATGCTTCGTCACCTTCAAGGTTTTCAAAGCCAATTGGGCTACCTGCTTTTTGTAATTTTTTCACGTACTCAAACAACCCGTGTTTTGAAACCGTGCGTAGTGCTTGCGTTGACAATTTTACCGTTACGAAATCACCGATTTCGGGTACAAAAATGCGCTTCTTTTGCAAGTTTGGTAAAAAACGACGTTTCGTCTTATGATTTGAGTGCGAAACACTGTTACCAACAATTGGGCGTTTGCCCGTCAATTCACATATCTTAGACATGACAGAAAATATTTAAGTAGGATTTTTTGTAAAAAATTGGGTTCAAAGTCGGTCAACCTTGAACCCGTAATCAAGAAGCGTGATCTCGTAAGGATTCGAACCTTAAACCTTCTGATTCGT
>JAYUKJ010000787.1:0-8675 GCA_043764555.1 Saprospiraceae bacterium | reverse complement strand
TAAAAATATACTTTGTGTGTCAAGCTGCTTCAAAAATAGGACCCCTCAGTATAAAACCGAAAAAAGCCGACCGAACAACATAGTTCAGCCGGCTTTTTTACTTTCTGTAAATAAAAAAATGTGGAAAAGGGCAACCGTGAAGAAAAGGGCGACCGTGAAGGTTATTTACAGCTTTACAAATAGTTGACATCCAATAATTACAGCCTGAAATTTGAAATTTGGAATCACCTCAATCCGCCAGTTGTGGAAAAAAAGCATCTTCAAAGTGGTCAATGTAAAAATCAGGACCCCTCAGTATAACGGCTAAAATATCGAACCGAATCGCCCATTCATGCCCAATTTTACGCATATAAGCCACCGCTGCACGTGTCAAAAGCCGCCGTTTTCGTTCATCGACGGCCGATTCGGGTCGCTGAAACAGGTCATTGGAGCGTGTTTTTACTTCCGCAAATACCAACGTTACTTTGTCCATTGCCACGATGTCAATCTCGGCGCGCCCGTGTCGCCAATTGCGGTCGAGGATTGTGTAGCCTTTTTGTTCCAAAAAATCCGCCGCCGCTTGTTCGCCAAATTGACCGATTTCGTTGTGCTTTGCCATTTTCTCTGATTTGTTTTGCCACGGATTACGCGGATTAACACGGATTATTTACACGTAAAACGATTAAAAACGACGTTTATACTGAGGGGGTCCTTTTTTCTAAGCAATTTTTTCAATCAAATTAACACCCGTCATTTCTGCCGAAGGCGCAACGCCCAATAGTGCCAAAAGTGTTGGTGCAACGTCTGCCAAACGACCGTTTTTCACGCGCGTTCCCTTAGCGTTTTTTGAGACATAAATGCACGGAACGGGGTTTATCGTGTGCGCCGTGTTTGGTGTGTCGTCTGCGTTTATCATAAAATCAGAATTGCCGTGGTCGGCAATCACGATGATGTCATAATCGTTGTTCAAAGCGGTTCCTATCAACCTTTCGCAGCATTTTGAGACCGTTTCAGCCGCCGCCATTGCTGCCGAAAAGACGCCCGTATGCCCAACCATGTCCGTATTTGCGTAGTTCAAACAAATAAAATTCGGTTTGTTCGCGTGGATTTCGGCAACGATTTTGTCCGTAATCTCAAAAGCGGCCATTTCTGGTTTCAAATCATACGTCGCTACGTCTTTTGGCGAACTGCACATTATTCGCGTTTCGCCGTCAAAAGGCGCCTCGCGGCCGCCGCTAAAAAAGAACGTCACGTGCGGATATTTTTCCGTTTCGGCAATCCGAACCTGCGTCAAACCCGCTTCCGACACCACTTCGCCCATCGTTTTGGTCAAATTGTCTTTTTCAAACAAAACCGACACGTTCTTATACGTCTCGTCGTAGCGCGTCATCGTGACGTAATGCACATCGAGTTTTTTCATGTCGAAATCAGGAAAATCACGCTGGGTCAAAACTTCCGAAATTTCACGTGGTCGGTCGGTTCTAAAATTAAAATTAATCACCACATCTCCGTCTTTTATGGACCCCTCAGTATGAAGCACCATTGCGGGCAAAAATTCGTCCGTCACGTCCGCTTCGTAGCTTTTTTTAATCGCTTCGCTCAAATTATCCACGGGCGTCCCGATGCCTTTAACGAGCAAATCGTAGGCAATTTTCACGCGTTCCCACCGCTTGTCTCTGTCCATTGCGAAATAACGGCCAACGACGGAAGCAATTTTAAAAGGTTGATTGTCAATATGTTGCGCCAAAATATTTAGATATTCCAAGCCACTTTTAGGGTCACAATCACGTCCATCGGTAAACGCGTGAATGTAGCCGCGACAGCCCTCGGCGGTGGCAATATCGCAAAGATTTTTAAGATGTGACGTGTGCGAATGAACGCCGCCATCGCTCACCAAACCGATAAAATGCACGGGTTTATTGTTGTCTTTTGCGTATTTCAAGGCGGTCAAAAGGTTCGCATTTTGCGCCAATTCGCCCAATCGAACGGCGCGATTGATGCGCGTCAATTCTTGATAAACGACGCGACCAGCGCCAATATTCATGTGTCCAACTTCCGAATTGCCCATTTGTCCTTCGGGCAAACCCACGTCTTCGCCGTAAGTGATGAGTTCAGCGCTCGGATATTGCGTGTAGAGGCTGTCAATAAAAGGGGTATGAGCGAGTGAGATAGCGTCGGCACGGCGCGTGGGTCCGTGTCCCCAGCCGTCGAGAATTGCGAGCAATACGCGTTTTTGATTTGACATAATAATTGGTTGATTGTAACACGGACTTCAGTCCGTGCTTTTTTTGTAAATACATTCACGGACTGAAGTCCGTGATACCTTGTTGGCGGCAAAATTAGGCATAAAAAAAGTGTCCCGCCTACGCAACGGGACACTTTTTGTAAGGAAACCGAAAATACTGAGGGGGTGAATGCCCCTCGTTTTTATTGTGACCGTGAATACTTTTGCGGTTTTTGGAAATCTCTAAATTTCACCCTCACCGAATTGCCCACGCGCCCTCAGTAGGTCGGACTAAACGCTTTTAAACCTTATATTACATATCTCATGAAGAAATGCCAAGTGTGAATAAAGAAGCAGCCAAATGCTACATTCATTTTTTGTGACAGCAAAGGTAAGACCTTGAATACCGCTCGCCCCATAGATAAATGTGAATAACATTTCGTTAAATTTTCTTACGCCGCATTACTTGGAATTGATATATAAAATTTTGTGCCAATATTTTCTTCTGAGTCAAACCAAATGCGTCCATTGTACTTTTCCACGATATTTTTACAAATAGTTAACCCAATTCCCGTTCCATCGAACTTATCTTTCTTATTGAGTTGTTGAAAAAGAACAAAAACTTTATTTCTGTACTCCTTATTTATGCCAATACCATTGTCTTCAACCGTTAACACGACATTACCATTTTCCTCCTTGCCTTCAATCTTAACAATCGGCATATCCGTCGTGAATTTCAAGGCATTACCTATTAAATTTTGGAATAATTGGAGCAAATGTGAGCGGTTCATCCGAATGCTTGGCAAATCATTAATGCACAAAACTTGCGCGTTTGTCGACTCAATGGCGTTCCTTAAATTCGCTTTCACGTCTTCCAAAACCTCATCGGGGCGAATAACTTCCGCGCCCGGCTGCTGCGAAATGACTTGCGAAAAATCCAACAAATCCGTCAACAAACTGTACATCCGTTTCACGCCCGAATTCACAAATTGCATATATTCTTTCGCGTCGGGCGGCAAATCCTTGGCGTATTTCATCTGAATTAGACCAACGTAGCTACCGATTGAGCGCAAAGGTTCTTTCAAATCGTGGGCCGCAACGTATGCAAATTGTGACAAAATTTCATTCGATTCTTCCAAGCGCTTGTACTGCTGTTGAATTTCGTCGTTCTTAATTTTCATCGCGCTGAAACTCCGACCGCGCATTTGAATCAAAAACCCTAAGAACAAAACAATCATCAAAAACGCCGAAATGCTCACGACGAGTAAAAACCGCGTTTCGCGGGCGCGCAAGGTGTTGATTTCGTTTTCCCGTTTTTCGGTGTCAAATTTCAACTCCATTTCCGCCGTTCTTTGCAATTTGTTCATGTTGAAAAGCGAATCGTTAAGCGCATTTGCCACATTCAAATAAGACAAGGCACGTGGATTCTCGTGTTTATCGAAGCAAATAAGGAACATTTGATAATTGGCAGGTTGAGCAATTTCTTTATTGCCCAGTTTGTCGGCAATTTCGAGGCTCTTCAAAAACTCCTTTTCCGCCTCTACGTTCCGATTCTGTTGACGGTGCAAAAGTCCAATTTTGTAGTGCAAACGTGCGCGGTCAATATCCAAAAAATGCGCTTCGTATTGCAAACACTCCTTATAAGTAGCGGTCACTTGGTCAAATTGCGCTTTTTTGAAATGGACATCGGCAATAGACATTAAGGTTCGAGCAATAAAAACCTTCAAATCAATTGTGCGATAAATCGTTAACGCTTCTTCATATTTTTTTAAGGACCCCTCAGTATCTCCGCGTTGAAACAGGATTTCACCATACACTTTCAATACATTAGCTAACTGAACAGTCGGCTCTTGCTCTTTTGGGTTCTGCGCCCGATAAACGGAGGCAAGCTGATAGGCTTTTTCGATGTGCGACAAGGCTTTTTCGATGTCTTTTGCCATCAAATACGTTTCTGAAATGTCCGAATGCGAGACAATAATATTCTCTTGGGACTGCATTTTCACGGAAATTTCCAACGATTTTAGGTAATAATTCACCGCTTTATCGTAAATTCCCGTTTCCCGATGCAATCTGCCAAGGCCGTGATAGGCGCCTGAAACCATTTCGTAGTCATTGGTTTTTTCAGAAATAGATACAACTTTTTCGTAATAACCAAACGCCACGCGGTAATTCCCATTCTTGCGGTGAACAATGGCGAGGTCGTTGTAAATTGTCGTCTTGAAACTGTCGGGCAAATTCTCGGCAACACGCGCTGCTTCCTCGTAAGCTGGAATATATTTGGCGGTCATACTGTTGTCTTCGTAGATAAAACCGATGCCGCGGTGCGCGTCGAATATATCTTTCTGATTACCTGATTTACGCGCTTTGTCGAGCGCAAAATTGGCATAAGTCAAGGCTAAATCAAGGTTTGTGTACGTGTATTTGTTGGCTTCCACAAAAATATCCCAAATACTTTTGTTCGCCACAGTCCGTTCAATACTGTCGCGGGAAGCATTTTTAAAGGGCGTTTTCTCAACGGCTTTTAGTGTCTGAAAGCTAAAAAGCGCAAGAAGAAGGCTCGTGATTTTGCTGAAAAGTAAGGCTCTTCGCATGGCTTATACGTTCTTTTGAAAGGAATCATTTGTCAATTTTATAGTTGTTGTTTTTAGGTGTGTTTAATTGTAGTTACTAAAAAAACAAAATGCTCATCTCCCCTCAGTATTCTGAGGAAAACGACGAGCATTTAGTCTTTCTGAAAGTTCTGTTTTATTGTTGTTTACCTACAAACACGCGCACTGAATGAACTTGGTGTCGTCGTTGTAGTGCCACCGCCTGGGCGTTGACGGCGCTTGTCGTCTCTTGCGCCACCACCCTTAATTTCTAACATATCGCTCGTGGAAAGCGGTAATACCAGTTCTTGACTAATTTCCGAAATGTTTTTCATATTATACATACGTTTGACTTCGACTTTTCTCGTTTATCGTCTTTTAGACACGTGAAAAAGCCGTGATTAGAAAATGAGTTTTTACAATCAGAGTTTCGAGTTTTTAGAAAATAAATCGGTTTAATTAGTAGTAATCCCACCGCCTGGTCGTTCGCGGCGTTTGTCGTCATCCATGATATTGGTGACATTGTTGTTGTTTTGAATTTGGCTACCCAATTGACTTCCGTTTTGGGCCCCATTTTGATTGTCTGTGCCGCCTTTTACGAGCGTCATGGCACGCATAGAAAGCGTGTTGTTGGCTAATGCCATTGCGATGTTTGTAAATTTTGTCATCGTTTGCTACTTTTTATAAATATTGGTTAAAAAAACTGTTTGAATTCGTTGTTACAACAAATGTATTTCCATTTGTACCACCTGAATTCTTCATTTTCCTAAAAAAATGACACGCCTTAATTACCAAATTAAAGAAGCTAACTATTTTTAAACGGTTGTAATCGTTGAGATTACGGTCAAACACCCCCTCAGTATGTGTACTGTTTTGTGTCCTAATTTCGGTACATTTTTACTTTGTACTTTATTTTCAATAACACAACAAAACTAAAGAGATGCCCTTTGTTTTTTACGCTCCGTTAGGCTGCTATTGTGACTGTTCGATTTCAAAAAAGGGTTCGTAAAAAACAGTTAAGTGCGTCATTGTTTTCATTTATTTTTGATTGAAAATCAAGTATATAACCATAAAAAACGCCCGTAACTTACGAAGTTACGGGCGTTTAAATTGCGCCAAATGTGATTAAAAACTATCGGCTTGCTTCCCAAAAAAGCCAGATTCCCGACATTATAAATACCACTCCCGTCAAAATATTGATGCCATGAATCATGCGATTGCTCAAAATTGTGCGCAAGCGCGTCGCAAAATAAGCCACAAATAATTCAGTTCCAAACACCGCCAACAAAGCACCAGCGAAAAAACTAACGTTTTCATACGTTTCAAAATGATATTTCGATTTCAAAACACTCGCTGCGCCCATCCATTCAAAAAAGTTGGCAGGATTGACGATGTTTAAGAAAAATCCCATCGATATATGCTTAAAAATACGCCTTTCACGCGTCAAAGGGGACCCCTCAGTATAAACGGCTTTTTTTACAATTGTGCCAATCCCAATGCCCAAAAGTAGGATTCCGCCCAAGAGTTGCACCCAAAACGTAACATTTACATCATTTTTCGGCAAAAACGCTTCTACGCCACCGAAGGCAATCGCCAGCAAAGCAAGGTCGGCCAAAATGACGCCCAAAGCAATACTCACGGCTGCCCGAAAACCGTATTCGAGGCTTACTTTTATCAACGAAAAAAATACGGGTCCGAGTGCAAAACTGAACGCAAAACCAACGGGTAAGCCGTACAAAAAAGCGCTAACGGAGACATAAGACGACATAAAGCTGTGGTTTTTATCGGTGAGAATGCGGTTATGTTTAATTTTTAAACGGTTGCGTTTTTTTTAGATTTGTCAAATCTCGAACGCTGTATAACGAATGTCAACAAACATTATAACCCATTTCTCGCCGCTACAAATTTTTCCCAATCCGCAAACGCTTCTTTTTTCATCACGCGTGGAAATTTGGCTTGACCGCCCATTTTGCCCTGTTTTTGCAAATAATCGTGAAAAAAACGCGGCGGAATCACCATCACTTGTGGCTCTTTCAAAACTGCCCCTCGTTCTGTCGCGTAATCGTCGTTAATGTCAAAGAGTTTTTGTTCCAAAAGCTGTTTGAAAGCATCGGCATTTGGCAAAGGTTCGCAGCCAACGTACCAGCGGTGCGCGAATTTCCCCTCCGACTCAACGGCACAAACGACGAATTCTTTTACGTCAATTTTCAGAGTTTCGGCGGCAAATTGAACACCTTGATTCATATTGTCAATCGACAAATGCTCGCCCGTCACGCTCAAAAATTGCTTCGTTCGACCCGTAATTATGAGTTCTTTGCGTTCAGCGTCCGTGAAACGCACCGTATCGCCAATCAAATACCGCCAAGCGCCCGCACAAGTGCTAATGGCCAAGGCGTATTCAACGCCTTCTTCAATTTCGTCGGCGGCGTAAGCGCGCGGCTTGCCTTTTATTTGTCCGTCGCTGTCGAAATTTGCTTCGTTGAAAGGAACAAATTCGTGAAAAACGCCATTATTGAGAATCAAAGTCATAGAACGCGTTTCCAACCGATTTTGAAAAGCGATAAAACCTTCGCTCGCCAAATAGGTGTCAATATAAATCATCGGCTTCGTCATGAGCCTATCAAAAGCGGCGCGGTGCGGCTCAAAAGCGATGCCACCGTGCGCAAAAGCGCGCAGATTTGGCCAAATTTCGTGAATACTGTCCAATTTATTATGCTCCATCACGCGCTCAATCATAATTTGAACCCAAGAAGGCAAACCCGTTAAAAACGCAATATCCCATTTGTGGGCATTGCGCGCAATCGCGTTGAGGCGGCTGTTCCAATCGGGCATCGACTGAATGCGATTGCCGGGTTTCGACAAACCACGCGCCCACATCGGCCGCGATTTCATGCTAATACCGCTCATATCGCCCACAAAAGCGTCGCCTTGTGGCTTCAAAGTCGCCGAGCCACTCACGAATAGTCCTTGTTTTCCAAAGAAATCGGAGTCCAAACCAAAGCGCGTTCCCGCGAAGAAAGTCTTCATACTTGACCTGCGAATCGCTTTTATCATGTCGGGCGTCATCGGAATGTACTTACTCGGCGCGCCCGACGTCCCGCTGCTGAGGGCAAAATAGGGAATTTGCCCCGGCCAAGTCACGTTGATTTCCGAGTTGTTGAGGGCGCGATGCCACCATTCATTGTAGATTTTATCGTAATCGAAAAATGGGACTTTATCTTGAAAAGCGCGAATGAGGTCGTAATCTTTGAGAATGCCATCAAAGTCATAATGCGACCCAAAGGCGGTATATTCGGCCTTTTTGAGCAGTCTTTGCAGGGTTCTTTGTTGCAATTCAAGCGGTGATTGTCCCAACCCTTGAATTTTATCAGCGAGTGAAAAAGCGCGTTTAATGATTCCTCCAACTATGGGCATGGCTAAATATTTGTTTTGATTTAATTTAAAAATTTGATTAGCGCTCTGATTTTGCTTTGTCTCGAAAGCAGTTAAGTTTAATTTTTGTGCAAAAATACACATTTACCTAAAATAAAAAGGACCCCTCAGTATATTTACTAAAAAAGGCTGCAAACCATTGGTTCACAGCCTTTTTTAGTAGCAATAAAATATTTATACCTATTTCAACAACGCAACTACCGAAATATCTTCATCAATCTCTGCCCAATGGATGCCCCGCCCTTTACCAATCAATCGCCAATTTTGACCTTGTTTATCGGTTGCTTTTTGCAAACGTGGAAACTTAGAAAGCGGTGCTAACACTTCCTTTCCAGCCGAAAGAAGGATGCACAAGTTGTGATCGTTGAACCAAATTTCAGCCGCTAAAGTAGGTTGAGTACGCATCGAATGAGTGATTTTTAATATTAAATTAAAGTGAATTAATTTTCTTT
>JAYUKJ010000786.1:0-2572 GCA_043764555.1 Saprospiraceae bacterium | reverse complement strand
ATTGTAAGTTTTTCATATTGTTAGCGACCGTTTTACCTTGTGGGTCAAGGAGTTCGCGGTGCGGCATGACGTCAATTTCAGCAATAAATTCCATTGTTAATTTTTATTTTTTAATGAATGATAAGCAGGTTTTAAAAATGCAAAGCAACGCATTTTAAGCCATTGAAGTCTTGTTTTCTTAGATAAATTTTAGCCACGGATTTACGGATTTAACGGATTTACGGATTCTAATACCGTCGTTAGCATTCGTAGTAGAGACATACGGTCGTATGTCTCTACCGCACGCCTTCGACAATAACGGAAATGCCCACGCGGTTGAAAACGCATTTATCAACGATTTTGAAAATGGGGACTAAGGCATTGTACAACCTCATCTGCCCCATCGGAATTGTCTCTTTTTTCAAGACATTGCCCGAAAACCACCAACCCGCGATGGCCGCTAAATTGAAGTATTGACTGTGCTTGATGGTGAATTTTTGGGCAACAAAAATTTTCCTAAGGGACCCCTCAGTATAACGGCGATAATGCTCCAAAGCACGGTCAAAACCATTGTACAAGGCTTGAAAAGCGGGAACCAAAATCACCAAACGACCACCGTCGCGGAGCAAAAGCCGTGCGTTTTTAATCGCCGAACCGTCATTTTCGATGTGTTCCACGACATTTAAGGCAAAAACGCCGTCAAAACTGCCCAATAAATCCGCATATTCCGTCGCGAAATCGGGATGAACAAGGTCAATCAAACGAACGCCCAAGCAAGTCGGTTCGTTGCCAAACGCCTCTTTGAGTTGCTCGCAATAATTTTCGCGAATATCCGAGAGCATCAACGACCGCCCGTCGCGTAGAAACTGCTCCGAAATATTGCCGATGCCCGAACCAATTTCCAGAATCCGTCCCGTCAATCGACGGCTCGTTTCGCGGTACATCCACTCGTTGAAACGCGGTGCGGCAGCAATCGCTTCGAGCGTTGCTTGTCCTTCAATGTCTAATTCTTTGAATGTGAAAGTTGCCATGGTAAGATAAATTTTAATGGTTAATGATAAATGATGAGTGGTTAATAATTCCGATGCAGAAATTGCTAAAAATATTAAATTTTATTTTGCAAACAATTGGTAATCAATTTGTTGCACGTTGAAAGCTGGAATTTGGAATCTGAAATTATAATGAAAACGGATAAATAATTCTACTTAAAAACAAACCCGTCGGCGGCACTGAATAGCTTTTAATGAGCGGCGTTTGGGTATCTAAAGCGTGTTTGACATCCGCCAAATCGAGTTGCCCCAAACCGACATTGACGCACGCCCCGACGACAAGCCGCACCATGCCGCGCAAAAACCGATTCGATGCAATCGTAAAAACCGCGCCATTCTTCGTAAAAACCCACGACGCTTCCGATAGCTCGCAGCGCATTGTTTGGGCGTCCGAATTAGTTTTACAGAATGGCGCGAACTCCGAGTACCCCCTCAGTATAGCCGCCGTTTTTTGCATTTTTTCGGCATCCAAGAGCTGTCCGCGTTGAAAATGCCATTGGGTTTCCGCCGCAAATGGGTTTTTATGAAAACTGATAAAGTAATCGTACCGTCGTTGCGTGGCGTCGAATCGCGCGTGGGCATCGGGCGCAACGGCGTGAATTTTCTTCAAAACAATGTCCAAACCGACCAATTTATTCGCTCTTTCGAGCAAAGACGCGGGAAATTCGCCGTCAAAATCAAAATGCGCGAAGTATTGTGACGCATGAACACCCGTGTCCGTCCGCCCGCAACCGAGTATTTCGAGCGTCGGTTGCCGAAGAATTAAGCGCAAAGTGTCCTCAATTTTGGCTTGCACAGAGGGCGCATTGTCTTGGCGTTGCCAACCGTTGAGGCGCGTGCCGTTGTAGGCAAGTTCGATGAAATAGCGCGGCATAGCTGTGTTTTAAATTTATCTCACCTTTCCAAAAATTTCAAACTTTTGGAAAGGTGAAACACGGTATTCATTTAATTTTATTTCAACAAAACGTTTGAATTTTCAAACACCAATTGCCAACCGAGGCTTGTTGTGAGCAATTTTAAGGATTCAAAATTTTTACCGCCTTGCTCATTAACTGTCTGCATAAACCCACTTTTCAAGGCTTGTTCACGAATAACGTCCACCGCTTTTTTGTTCAAACGGGAGTAATCGGCGGGCGAAAACTGGTTGAAAACGCCGTTGTCGATGTCGTAAAAACTGATTTCAGGCTCAATACTGATGATGTTTGGCGGCGGAATGTTCGATAAGCGCAAGGTTTTCGTCGCAGCGTCGGCGTCAATTTTCATGTTCGACAAGTCAAATCCCGCCGACACTTTGGCTTTCACTTTTATCAAAACTTTTTTGGTTGAGGGAAAACCGTAGAAGGTTTTAGTGTCGGTTTCACTCAAAATTTCCGAGAAATAGCCTTCCGTCGTCACCAATTTAGACACGGCTTTGACTTGTTCCAACAAAACAGTGGCTTCTTGACGCGTTTCGCGCGTGTCGGCGTACCACCATTTAGCGCCAAAAATGCCGATGACAAGCATCGCCAAAAGCGTGAGAAAATAAGGAATTTTGTTTGACATAT
>JAYUKJ010000785.1:0-8722 GCA_043764555.1 Saprospiraceae bacterium | reverse complement strand
ACGACGTCCGCCGATTTATAATTCGCTGCCGTTTTTTTATCTGAATTCAATTGATAACTCGCTTTCAGGCTGTAATGTCGCCCCGCAATTGGCACACTCACCGCCGCTTCCACAACTGGACCGAACGACTCACGCGTGTAATTGCCTAGTTCAGCGTCCGTATTATTCATGTAATTGTAGGCAACGCCCAAACCGACCGAATACGTCAACGCCGTCGGTTTTCCAAAATGCAAAGCCGTTACAATTGGCACATTCAGACCGCACAAAAATGGATTACCCGTTTTTGAATTGTTGGAACTCTGAGCGCTTAAAGCGGGACTGATAGCGACGTACAAACGCGCCGAGCCGACGGTAGAAACGGGATAAGCAAAACTGTAAGTTAAGCCGTAAAAATCGGTATTGCGTCCGTATTGTGCCGCGTAATAAACGCCGCCGAATGACTGAATAATCGGCAGTTTTTGTTGTTTTTTTCCGTTCAAATTAAAAAAATGTTGCGATGCACCATCAACGGTCGTTCGCACATTTTCAGAGTTGTAGGCAAAATAGTTTTGAGCTGAAACGCTCGGAAAAAGGCTTGGAAACAAGCAAACAGCAATGGAAAAGAATAATTTTCTCATAGGATAAATGGTCTAAATCAGTTGAATAAAATGATGAATCACAAGATAAATAAGCATTAAAAAATATGTTTTATAAAACAATTCGTTTGCTTATTATACATTTATTTCACTATTTACAATAATTCGTCCAGTTTTAATAAATGGTAACTAAGTGTTTACATCTTCTAAATTCCGTTATAGATGTTTTTACTTTATTTATCAGTTTGTGATTCAAAATAGGACCCCTCAGTATATAGCCCTAAAAAAACTAAAAAAGACCGCTCTAAGGGAGCGGTCTTTCACACAAATGTTAAACCCAAACAATAATACAAATGAAAACCTACTGTATATCTTTTTTTACAAAATGTCCCTTAAAATGCTCGTTTTTATTGCCCAACTTTTGGCGCCCCAGCCTCCTCCATCGGGTTCATGACCATCGGTATATTGCCATTTGTAAAAATAACTTTAGCGTTAGGTGATTCGGATAATTTGAGCCAAGCCTCAATGTTTTTAAATTGCAAAATCTTGTCCGTCAAGCCTTGCGAAATGATTTTATTCGCATCTCTCACGCCTTCGGCTTCAATAATGCGGCGTTCAGCCTCTTTTTTTGCGCCCAACAAGACAAATTCCATTCGTTGTGCCTGCTGTTCAGCCTCCAATTTTTCCTCGATTGCCTTCGATAAAGTGCGCGGCAATTGAATGCTTTTTAGCAACACGGCTTCGATAAAAATGCCTTTGGCTTGAGTCGTTTTCATCATCAAATCTTTGATGGCGGTTTCGATTTCGCCACGGTTGCCCGAGTGCATATCTTTTGCGAAATACTTGGAAGATATGTCCGCCAAAGCCGACCTCAAAACGGGTAGAACCACGGATGCTTCGTAGTCGATGCCCAAATTGCGCAGCAAATCAGGCACTTTTTTAGGCTCCACATTGTACAAAATAGACACTTCCGAACGAATGGTTAAGCCTTCTTTTGACGGAATGTCGAGCTGCACTTCTAAATTAATCGTTTGCGCAGGCACTTTTACAATCTGCGAAGTGAAGGGATTGAAGCCTTGGAGTCCGCTCGTATAGATTTTATCACTATACTTTCCGAAGGTGCGTTTGACGCCAATTTCGCCTTGTCGAACAACCGTGCAGGAAGACAGCATGCGCGTAGCGGCGAAGAAAAAGAGCATAAAAAAGGCGCTCGAGCTGGGTTTGGTTAATTTCAAATTAGAATTTTTCATTGTTATTTAATTTAATGCGTGAAAAAATAAATAAGTGGAATGGGTTAAGCAATCAGCAAACATATATAAATAATTTAAAATTTTTAAATTTTTGGAAATTAATACTTTATGCGAAAAATAGGCCCCCTCAGTATATTTTCAATTTTATTGTAAAAAAACTTGTTTTGGTTAAGAAAAACCATTTAGTTGCCACTGAAAACACCTAAATACTATCTAAAACATCTAAACACTATACTAACACGATTGATGAAAACAAAGGGCGTAATTGGAAAACTCAACCATTCGATTTATTGAATTAGCATATTAACAGTGGCAAACTAAAAGGCGATTAAGTCAACTTATAACTCACAATCTTTACTTATTTTTTTCCCGCCAAACGGAATCTTAAACCCGCATGAATCGAGTAATTAAAAAAATCGTTATCGGTGACAAAACCATTCGCGCCCGACACTAATCGATACGTGCTGCCGACGTTTAAATCAATCATTTGAATCATGTGCATCGAGATGTTTACGCCGAACTCGGAGACGAAAAAATAGTCTTCCGCAAAGACATTTTTACTCGAGAACAAGGTCTCGCCGAACTGAAATTTGTCGGGAGGATTGACCGTTGCGTGACCGACGCCTAATTTGACGGGCAGCGAAATGTCAATGCGGCTGTTCGGATGAAAAAAGATTTCGTTGTACCAACTGAATTGAGAATATTCAAAAACATTTGGTTGGTCTTTACCATCACGCACAAAAGCAATGCTCCGCGAATCCGTCAAATCTAAGCTCAATCCCGTTCCCAATCGGTCGTTAAAAATGACGGCACCATTGACGGACAAGCCGTTGGTATTTATTTTTTTAATTGGATAATTGAGGTAATTAATGTCCAATTGCAAGTAGGAATAATGGACACCGTGATGCTTGGGTTTTTCGTTCGGCAAAAACAGACTTTGTGCCGATAATTCATTGATAATCAATGAAATAAATAAGAAGAAAATTGATTTTTTCATGATGCGTGATGTTTAAATTTTTGAATAATATTGTTAAAAAATGAGCGAAATTGAATACTGTTTGCATATCTTCTAAGCGCAGCTATGACGTTCAGTTACACAATTCGGCGTGTTTTGAAAGTGTAACTGAACGCCGTTCAGTTGCACGATTGAGCGCATAAAGCGACCGTGTGTAGTTGGTACACAAGCTGCTTAAAGAATAAAAATTTTTAATTAATTTAGCTTATTTTGAAGCCTTTCAGGAGACGAATTATCGGACGAAAGCCATGTTTAATTGCATGGTTTTACGCCTTGATAACTGTACTTTCAACGCAATGAGCGCTTTATCTAAAGCAATGTCAAAGGTTTTACTGCTTTCTTTGATAAAAATAACGCCGTTCGGAATGTGGATTTTAATCTCGGCAATGCGCGTTTTCGTGTGTAGGCACTGTTCAAATTTTAACACAATGCGGGTTTCGTTCACACGGTTGAGAAAGCGTTCTAATGTTGACACTTTTTGTTCAATTGAAGACACTAAAGGTGTATCATTTGCAGAGCAGAGGACTTCTGTTTGAATTTGCATTGCGACGATTGTTTTAAAAATTAAGAGAATTTGGTACTAAGCGATTGAGCATTTTTAAGTAGATTGTTGCCTTTAAAGAGATAACTCAATCACCTTTAAATTAGTTTCACAAAAATTTAACTTGACAATTAAATGACAGTAAACGGCTCTAATTTATTCAATTGTTAAAAGGAATATTCGTATCTTTTTTACGAATAAATTTCAGTATAATATATTGGAAATGAATTACTTATCTCAAAATAGGACCCCTCAGTATTTTAACGTTTTTTTTACTAAAATCCTTAACGATTAATTAATTCAATTTTTATTTTACATTTGAAAATCTAACGCGACTTTAAGGTCGCGCGACCTTAGATTCAGCCAAAAATTTTATTAAAAAACGATTAATTCAACTAAAAAAAATGCATCAAAATGGCAATAATTAACGGCATTCTTTGCTCACTATTTCTCCTATTTTTAGGACTTCAATACAACGACCCCGACCCTCATTTGTGGATGCCGATTTACGGTTTTGTTGCGGGCGTATGCGGATTGGCGGCGCTCAAAAAATACAATAAAATGCTCATTTTGAGTGGTTTAAGCATCTTATCCTTTTATACTTTGTTTTATATTCCTGATTTCATTGATTGGATAAAAATGGGGATGCCGAGCCTCGTGGAAACCATGAAAGCTGAAAAATCTTACATCGAATTGGCGCGGGAATTTGGCGGTTTAGTGATTTGTGATGTGGTTTTATTTTGGCAATATTTGCGAACAAAAAAAGGGGGTTAAGGGCAAAAAAAAAGATTTGACAACTTTTAAAAGTTGTCAAATCTAAAGCCTTATTAAATTTTAAATTAATTGGGCAACGCCAACAAAAAACCAATCGTAAAATTGGCATCCCAGTCGAAAACAAATTGTTGGCAATTTGTTCCGTCGGCGATACCTTTGTAAATATTGATGCCCGCTTTGGCTTTAGCATCGTCCATTTTGTAGGAATCAGGCGCATTCAAAATCGTAAAACGCTCCTTACCTTGACGCACCGATTTAGCCAATTGAAATGGCACACCGCCGATGATAAAACAGACTTTGCGCTTGACATTTGGCACACCCGCCGCCTTTTGTTTTATTTCGCTGTAAACCGCCGCATCCGTTTGTCCCAATTGGAAATATTTCGCGCCCGAGCCTTCAACCGACTTCATGGCGGCACCGTCAAACCACGTGATTTTGGTGTTTCCAGAGCCAATATCCGCCACAAAAGCGTCATTTTCGTACTCTTTTGGCAAAACGCATTTCAAACCCAACTTGCCTTCTTGGTCCGCCGAAACGGCGTTGACAACGTACCCCATTTGCTTCAAATAGTCAATAATTTTGCCCGTCAAAGGCACTTTTTGCGCACCCGAGCTGATGACAAAATGAATGTTATTGCCACTCACACCGAAGTCCAACATCTTCGCAATGTAGTTTTTCAAGCCCATTTTAACGTCGTCGTCGGTCGTCATTTTTTCATAAACGAGACTCGCGCCGTAATCAGCTTTTTCGAGTTTCCAATTCTTTTTAGGGTCAATCCGAACGACGAAAGAGTTGAAACCACTTGCGCCTAATTCGACAACACCTTTGAGTTTTCCGCCCGTCGGCTCGGTCGGTGTGTAATCGAAACTGCGGCGAGCGGGCGCCGTTGCGCTTGAACCGCTGTTTGAATTTGCGCCTGAATTTGACGAAGCATTACCTGAAGAAGCCGCATTTGAACCGCCGTTTGAAGGCTCCGAAGTTGGCGCGTCGCCCGTCGGCATCGACGATGATTGTTCCGAAGGTAGACTTTTTGAGCCGAATTTATCGGTCAACTGAGGCATAAATTGTTTTACGCCAAAGAAAACGCCGCCGACGATGAGCAACGTGATTAGAAAACGGGAAAAAGGTGTTAAACGACTCATTGCTTTAAAATTATGAATGATGAATGATAAATTATGAATATAGATTGCGTGTTTGAAGGGCAATAGTACGACATTCAGAAAAATAAAACAAAAAAAATAGGACCCCTCAGTATATTTGACTTTTTGACGTTATTTGCGGTCGAAAATTTAAGTCCATTAAAAAATATAAATCAATGAACGTTATTATCAGTGCTGGTGGAACGGGCGGCCACATTTTCCCCGCGATTGCCGTTGCCGACGAATTGCGGCGACAAGACCCGTCCGTCAACATCCTTTTTGTCGGTGCCATCGGCAAAATGGAAATGGAGCGCGTGCCAAAAGCGGGTTACAAAATCGAAGGTTTGCCGATTGCGGGTTTGCAACGACAGATTACGATTAAAAACATTTTATTGAACCTCCAATTGCCCTTCAAAATCATTAATTCGCTGTGGAAAGTGCGCCGCATTTTGAAAGCCTTTAAGCCCGATGTGGCAATTGGTTTTGGCGGTTTTGCCTCGGCACCAACCCTGAAAGCGGCGGCTAATTTGGGCATCCCAACCATCCTCCAAGAGCAAAATTCTTATGCGGGTATGACCAATAAAATACTCGCCGAAAAAGCCGTCAAAATATGCGTGGCTTACGATGGTTTGGACGCCTTTTTTCCTGCGGAAAAGATTGTCGTCACGGGCAATCCCGTGCGCTCGGATATTATCGACGTAAAAGCCAAATATACTGAGGGGTCCAAATATTTCGGTCTCGACTCTAATAAAATGACGTTGGCCATCTTGGGCGGCTCACTCGGTGCCAAAAGTTTAAATATAGCGATGGAACAGAATGCAAAACTGATTGCTAATCAACATAATATACAAATCCTGTGGCAATGTGGACGTTTGTACGAAGCCGATTTTAAGGATGGAAAAACGGCTAATTTGCCCAATGTTCAGATGCGCCCGTTCGTCGATAGGATGGATTTGGCGTACGCTGTGGCTGATGTTGTGATTGCGCGCGCGGGTGCTTTGACGATTTCGGAGTTGTGTTTATCGGGCAATCCGTCGGTTTTGGTGCCGTCGCCAAACGTTGCCGAAGACCATCAAACGAAGAACGCAATGGCCTTGGTGAACAAACAAGCGGCGGTTTTGGTGAAGGATATTGACGCCAAAAATGAGATGTTGCAGACGGCTTTTTCGATTTTAAATAACGAAAAAGAAGCAACAAAACTGCGGGAGAATATCATGGATTTAGGGCGGCCAAACGCGGCGAGAGACATCGTGGAAGTGATTAAATCGGTTGTTTAAAAAATACAATTTTAATTATGAATTACAAACGAATGTCCATCGAGATTGAATCGCCCGAAGAAATGGGTTACGATACAATTGAGTTCAATTTGGTCGAAAGTTTCATTCGCGACCGCGTTTTGGGCGACTACGATTTGAACTTAAACAAGACCGTTTTAGCTTACACGGAACATCGCGGCATCACAGCCTCTGCGCGAAGCAATTATACGCGATTCTAAGCTCGAAGCAGATAATGTTTTGGTGGCAACTGGCGCGGCAATGGCATTGTTTTTAATTGCGACGACGCTTTTGGAAAAAGACGACCATATAATTGTCATTCGACCAAATTACGCGACAAATTTGGAAACGCCCCGTGCAATTGGTTGCGAAATGTCGATTATTGGTGTCGATTTTGACGACAATTTCTCTTTAAATTATTGCCTAACTCATTGATAGTCAAAGAAAAAAAACGTGTAAAAATAAACGATGATTTTGTAATTCAAATAATTCGCTTACTTTCGTACCATATTTTACAAACGAATTAAACATTTTTATCAGAACTAATTTTCAATCGTAAAGCAAACAAAGAATTAGACGCTATAATTTCTCCACTTAAAAACAGCAGCAAAAAATGAGAAGAGCAGCCGTGTTTTCGTCCCTCATCGTCGCCCTCGCGACATTCCAAATTGCGTCCGCGCAAGACATTTACATTCGATTCGACCCAAGTTGCGTCGAAAAACTCGAATACCGTTTCGTTGAACAAAACAATGGTGTCGCTTATTCGGCGTATAAAGTCAACAAAAATGCCGATGAAAATCTGTATTTTGAGACGGGCGTCGAAGTGCCACAAATTCGCAAATCAGCGCCGTCAAACATGACTGCTTGTAATGCCAATCTCGGACGCACCGAAATTGCCGACATCAACAGCGGACGTCGCAAAGCGTTTATCGTCAAAAAACTTGACAGTGGTTGGGCGTATTTGCCCGTTGGCTCGGCGTCTTATATGTCTTTTACGAATAATGTCATTTCGTATTTAGACGCCACCTCAGACTTCAAAGCGGACGTCAAATCGGGCATTTCGAGCGACGATTTGAGCGTTGACAACAGTCAAGAAGACGCTAAAGCCGCCATTTTTTACATCGGTGAAATAACTGCTTGTAATTTCACGGCTTATCAGTTCAAAAAGACGCCGCGCCAAACCTGTAAAGCCGACGCAACCATTGCGCTTTTGCCGGGTCTTGGCTTGATTCAAGACTTCGCAGCGGGCAGTGAGCGCTTCGAACTTGTTGGCATCAACAACACCGATGTTTGCGGTTATTACGCGCAACCAACGGCGCCTGAACCCGTCGTCGGCGAGCCTTCTCCCGACGTTCCGCAGAGCTACAATATCGTCACGCAAGCGGCGCCAACGCCTCAGCCAGAAGTTGCGGACAGCGACGTTAGCCAAAGCGATAATTTTAGCGAATCGACCGTGGCATCAAAGTCGGTTGACGTTGAACCAGCGTGTTTGACCCTCGCCGGTGAGGGCGAGCATATCGTTCAGCGCGGCGAGAGTTTGTACGGCATTGCGCGGCGTTACGGCTTGGCTGTCAACAGTTTACGCGATTGGAACGGATTGACGGAAGACATGATTTATCCGTGCAGTCCCTTGAAAGTTGTCGGACCAGTTGCGTCCATTGCGGCGGCTGAACCGACGCCGAGTATGGAAGAAAAGCGTCAAAATGACGTCCCACAAAGCTATAATGTCGTCGTTAAGCCTAAATCGTTGCCGAAGCCAGAGCCTGTGAGAGTCGATTGCAACGTCGAAGCAGCAGAAGGTGAACACGTTGTTTTGCAGGGCGAAAACTTGTACGCCATCGCTCGGACGTATAACTTAAAAGTGGCTGATTTGAAGGCTTGGAACAATTTGAAAGATGATAAAATTATGTTGTGCAACAAGTTGATTGTCGTTGCGCCCGCGGTTGTTCCCAAAGCAATTCCAGCATCTTATTCGATGGTTGTAAAGCCCAAATCGGCAGGTCCGAAAGTTGAATTCAAAGCGACGCCAAAAGCGGTAGCGGTGAAGAAAGCAGCGCCAAAAGCGGTGGCTAAATCCAAAACGATTGAGCCTTTTATGGCCAATACGATTACCGTTACGGCTAAAAGTGTACCCGTTAAGCAACCCGTGAGTTT
>JAYUKJ010000784.1:0-2577 GCA_043764555.1 Saprospiraceae bacterium | reverse complement strand
CGATTTCAGGAGACAACTAACCGATTTCAGAAGACAACTAACCGATTTCAGAGGACAACTAACCGATTTCAGGAGACAACTAACCGATTTCAGGAGACAAATAACCGATTTCAGAGGACAACTAACCGATTTCAGAAGACAAATACCTCATTATACTGAGGGGTCCTTCGTTTTTGTTTTAAATATTTTTAAAACCATAAAAAGTTTTAAATAGAAAATTCAAAGGAAAGACTTAGTTTTGCCGCAGATTAAAATCAAAATATCATGCAAGAAGAATTAGGCAGCGTCCGATACGAAGACGACAATATCAAAACCCTCGATTGGAAAGAACACATTCGGTTACGCCCGGGTATGTACATCGGTAAACTCGGCGACGGGTCTTCGCCCGACGACGGAATTTATGTCTTATTGAAAGAGGTCATTGACAACTCGATTGATGAGTTCGTCATGGGCAACGGCAAACAGATTGAGGTAAAAATTGAAGAAGGTATCGTGACGGTGCGCGACTTTGGACGCGGTATTCCCTTGGGAAAAGTCGTCGATGTGGTGTCTAAAATCAACACGGGCGGTAAATATGACTCGAAGGCGTTTAAAAAATCGGTGGGTTTGAATGGCGTTGGAACGAAGGCAGTTAATGCGTTGTCGTCTTATTTCAAAATTCAATCTATCCGCGAAAACGAGACGAAAATCGCCGAATTTAGCGAAGGTTTCTTGAAAAAAGACCACAAATTGGCCAGTGTCACGATGCCAAACGGTACGTTGACGCAGTTTCAGCCCGACCCCAATGTTTTCAAAAACTATAAATATCGCTACGAATTCGTCGAAACACAGTTGTGGAACTATGCCTATTTGAACGCAGGTTTGAAAATGATTTTCAATGGCAAAACCTTCGTCTCAAAAAACGGTTTGCTCGATTTGTTGAACCGAAAAATTGGTGAAGAAGCCGTCGAATACAAGCCGATTCACATGAAAGGCGAAGATATTGAGATTGTAATGACCCACGGACGGCATTATGGCGAGCAATACCACTCGTTTGTAAATGGACAAAACACCACACAAGGTGGAACGCATTTAGTGGCGTTCAGAGAAGCGATTGTGGAGACAATTCGCAATTTTTATAAAACAAAATACGACTCACAAGACGTTCGGACGTCGATTATTGCCGCGATTTCGGTGCGCGTTGAAGAACCCGTTTTTGAATCTCAAACCAAAACCAAGTTAGGTTCGCAAGTTGTGGGACCCGAAGGCGCGACTTTGAAGAAATTTGTTGGCGATTTTTTGCAAAAGAATTTAGACGACTTTCTCCATAAAAATAAAGACGTCGCCGATGCCCTCAAACGCCGCATCGAACAAAACGAACGGGAGCGCAAGGAAATCGCAGGCATCAAAAAACTGGCGAACGAACGCGCCAAAAAGGCGAATATTCACAATAAAAAGCTCCGCGATTGCCGTTTTCACCTCGGCGAAAAGGTCGCTGCGCAACATGAAGAAAAATTGCAGTTCACGTCCGTTTTCATTACCGAAGGCGACTCAGCGAGCGGTTCTTTGACTAAAGCACGTGATGTCGAGACGCAAGCTGTGTTCAGTTTGCGCGGGAAACCGTTGAATTGCTACGGCTTGACGAAAAAAATCGTTTATCAAAATGAAGAACTGAATCTCTTGCAACACGCTTTGAACATTGAAGACGGCATTGAGTATCTCCGTTACAATCGAGTCGTCGTTGCAACCGATGCCGACGTCGACGGGATGCACATTCGCTTGTTATTGTTGACTTTTTTCCTTCAATTTTTTCCCGATTTAGTTAGAAATGGTCATTTGTTCATCCTCGATACCCCGCTTTTCCGCGTTCGCGATAAGAAAACGACGTATTATTGCTATTCAGAAGCGGAAAAACAGGACGCAATTCGCAAGCTGCGCGGCAAAGCAGAAATCACGCGATTCAAGGGTTTAGGTGAAATTTCGCCCGACGAGTTCCAAGATTTCATCAACGAAAACATCCGTTTGCAACCCGTTATTATGACTGACGATATGAGCATTGACCATATCTTGGACTATTACATGGGCAAAAATACGCCTGAACGTCAAGATTTTATTGTTGAAAACTTGCGTTTGGAATTGGAAGAAATTGAAGATAGCATTGAAATTGCGGAAGCGATGGCGGGTATGCCGCGTGATTTAGAATAAAATTTGTATTTTTGTAAAAAAATAAAAATATGGAAACAGCTCAATTAGCGCTCAATGAAGCACAATTAGAAATAATTCAGTTGTTCGGAACAGGCGTTTCCGACGACGATATGAAGGAATTAAAAAAACTCCTTTTAGCGTTTAAGTTCAGGCGAGTCACCCAATTAGCGGATAAAATAAGCCGCGAAAAAGGCTGGACGGACGAATTTATTGATGCTATTCCTGATGGACATCTGCGGACACCTTATTTATCTAAAATCAAATCCATGAAATAATCATGCGTATTCTTTTAGATACCAATGTGTTACTAAATACTTTTCTACCACATTCAGCAAATTTTTGGATTTGGGAAGCGCTCCTCAATGAAGAGCTATCGCTTTGTGTCACTTCGGA
>JAYUKJ010000783.1:0-2580 GCA_043764555.1 Saprospiraceae bacterium | reverse complement strand
AAATCTAAATCGAAAACGTCATTTGACTCCCAATTTTTCGTCCCGTAAACTTCTCAAATAAACTTAACAATTGGTCAAATTCGATTAAAAAACCGTCGTGACCAAATTTTGAATTAATGACTTCAAAACGCGATTTGGGAATATACGCCGCCAAAGCCGCTTGTTCCTCAATCGGAAAGAGTATATCTGATTGAATACCAACGATTAACGTATCGGCCTTTATTTGTTCCAATGCCCGTGTTAAGCCACCGCGATTGCGTCCGACGTTGTGCGAATCCATGGTTTTTGAGACTGAAATATAGCTCAAAGCGTTGAATCGGGTGCGCAATTTTTCACCTTGATAGCGTTGATACGACTGCACTTTGAAGGTGTCAATCGCGTCTGTATCATCTAATTGTGCAATATTGTAGCCTTCATAGCTCCGATAACTCAACATTCCGATGGCTCTTGCGGCTTCCATGCCTTTCGCACCCGCCGATTTTAGGTCGTCCAAATCCGTAATTTTTGCTACATTTTCCGCCGATACTGAGGGGTCTGCTTCAATCGCCATGCGTTGCGTTTCGTTGAGGGCAATTGCCCACGGCATCATCTTTGGACCACAAGCAATGACGGCAATTTGCTCAAAAAAATCGGGTTCTTGAATCGCCCATTCCAAAACTTGTTGCCCGCCCATCGAGCCGCCAATACACATCTTAATGCGTTGAATACCAAGATTTTGTGCCAACAAATGGTGCGCTTTTGCCACGTCTCTAATCGTAATAATGGGGAAATTTGCACCATAAAAACGTTCCGTCCGAGGGTCAATACTGAGGGGTGATGTCGAGCCATAGTGCGAGCCAATCATGTTCGCACAGACGATAAAATGCTCAAACGGATTAAAGAATTTTCCACTACCAATCAGTCCCGCCCACCAATCAGCCGCATCGGAACTGCCCGTCAACGCATGACACACCCAAATCACATTTGACCCGTCGGCGTTCATAGTGCCGTAGGTGTGGTACGCAATGTCCAATTCGGGTAGCGTTTCCCCACATTCAAGCGCGAAAGGCTCGTTAATTTTTAGAATATTCATACCGTTTTGAGTCGTCGAGTTGATTGTTTTTTGCCCGTTTAAAGCGTTTGTTTTAAAGCCCATTTTATCGTTTAATTTACTTAAAAATGTCGTTTATACTGAGGGGTCCTAAAACCAAATCGAAAAAGCAATTATGCACGTAACGATTGAAATTAAAATCAATGAACTTAGAAAAACGAAGTCCGCAATTGTTTCATATCGTTCACCTAATTGTTCATTTTTTACGCGAATGGCTAAAAAAGAAAGTACACTACTTATCGTCAATAAAATAGCAATAATGCCTGTAATTTCGTCAATTAACGTTTTTTCGTTGTATTGAGAGATTTTTAAAGAAGTCAAAACAACCAAGCAAAAGCCTAATAAATTGGACGATGTATTAAGAATATGTGGTGATTTTTTGTTTCTCATTATTGTGTGATTTTCTGCGCCCGTTCCAATCTATCCGCCACATTGTCCCAATTGATAATGCTGAAAATATTGTCCACGAAAGCGTCTTTTTTATTGCGAAATTTGAGGTAATAAGCGTGTTCCCAAACGTCAATAATCAACAACGGAATGACGCCCCATTGTGTCAATTTATCGTGATTTTCGCATTGTAACACGGTCAAACTGTCAAAATAAGGCTGATAACCCAAGATGCCCCAACCATTGCCATCAATATTTTTTGACAAATGCGCGAGCAAACCTTTGAACTTATCATAGCTGCCAAATTGCTTCTCAATGCGTTTCAATAATTCACCTTTAGGCTCATTTTTAACGTTCGTCAAATTTGTCCAAAAAATGGAATGCAAAATGTGGCTTGACGACTGAAAAGTCAATTTTTTGGTGTAAAAATCAGCGTTGTCATAATCGCCTTTTTCCATGCAATCTTTGATGCGTTGCAAGTATTTATTCGCCGATTTTACGGCATTTCCGTGGTGAAAAGTATAATGCAAATGCATGGTTTCTTCGTCCATAAAAGGCTCTAAAAATGTTTTGCTGTATGGCAAAGGCTGATGCACGAAATTGCCTTTTTCGTCCACCAATTTATCAATGCCATTGGTCAAAATATTCTCCCCAAAGACGCTGTTTGTTGGCAAAATGCCAATTGTGCTTAATAATAATCCGCTTTTCAAAAAGCCTTTACGATCCATTTTTTAATGTTTTTTAAACGTTTTTAAAGGAAAATAGCTTTAAAAGTGGTGTTTATACTGAGGGGGTGTCTGAACTATGGTTTGTTTGATTTTCATGGTTGCTATGATTGTGTGTTAGATCATAGCAACCATAAAAATTAAACAAATCATAGTTCAGAAATTTTACGCTTCAATCTTCGCAAACGCCTGTTTGAAATCCGCTTTGATATCAGAAATATGTTCGATACCAACCGAGACGCGCAACAAATTTGGCGTAATGCCACTTGCCAATTGTGCGGCATCCGACAACTGTTGATGCGTCGTTGCGGACGGCTGAATGATGAGCGTTTTGGAGTCGCCGACGTTCGCCAAATGACTAACGAGTTCCAATGATTC
>JAYUKJ010000782.1:0-2584 GCA_043764555.1 Saprospiraceae bacterium | reverse complement strand
GAATTTTTAATGGCTATGTGCAGTGCTTCCGCTTGGTTAGGCGGTGTCATGGAGTCTTCTTTTCCGCAGATAATAAGCGTCGGAATCGTGATGTCTTTCAGCGATGAAGTCATATCGGCACGTTCGGCTAAAGCCGTTAATCCCGAAATAATTGTCTCTGGTGACGTTGACAGAACAACTTCTTTTACGCTATGAATGACTTCTTTTCTATGCATCCGCGAATCGGCGCAAAAAACGTTTTTAATCATCCCCTCAGTAAAAACGGCTAATCCGTCGGTTTTTATTTGTTCGATGGTTTGATAGCGTTTTTTCCGCGCTTCTTCCGTGTCCGCAATAGATTGAGTGTCGCTCAAAACCAAGGCTTTAAACCGTTCGGGATAACGCTGAACGGCGTTTAAAACGATGTAACCGCCCATGGATAAGCCGCAAACTACTGCTTTGGGGATGCCCATATTGTCCATAAATTTGACCAAATCATCGGCATAAACGCGCATACTTGCGGCGGATTTTCCCAACGTTGTTGCACCAAAACCACGAATATCGTAGGCAATGACGCGGTTGGTTTTTTTCATAAATGCCATTTGTGGCGCCCATGAAGATTTGTCGAAAGGAAAGCCGTGGACGAAAATAATCGGCGTCTCGCCTTTGCCAAAATCGTCAAAACTCATCGTGATGCCGTTGGCATTTATCTGAATATCGTTGCCTTGAACGTTCATTAATGCAGTCATTTTGTTCGTTTTTTTGATAAAAAAAGTAAAAAAAGTAAAAAAAGTAAAAAAAGGCGTTTCCCGATTTTCGGGATGCCGTAAGGACGTCATATACTGAGGGGTCTTTTTTTTGATAAAACCTTACGCGGGTTTTCAAACCCGCGTAAGGTTGGAACGCACTTAGCCACCTACATTTTAGGCATTAAAACCTTGTCAATCACGTGAATAACGCCGTTTGAGGTCACAATATCAGGCGTTGTTATGTGTACATCGCCGACCATAAACCGACCATCCGCCATGAGCGACACATTAAGTTTTTCAGCATCTAAAGTAGTGAGTGTCAAGCCTTCTTTGAGGTCTTTTGCTAAAATTTTTCCGCTTACGACGTGGCATTTCAAAACCTTGATTAATTGCTCTTTATTTTCAGGTTTGAGCAAATTATCAACGTCCGATTGAATGGCTGCAAACGCGGCATCGGTGGGCGCAAAAACGGTGAAAGGTCCTGTGCCTTGAAGCGTCTCAACGAGTCCTGCGGCTTTGATAGCTGCGGTGAGTGTTTTTGCTTTTTCAGAAGCCGTGGCGACGATGTCTTTTTGGCTTGTCGTATCGCATGAAGACATCGAAATGAGCGATAAAAAGACGAATAAAAGTGTCGAAAATAGCGTTGTTGCCTTTTTCATTATATTTATGTTTTTTAAGATGTAGAAACATTCCACGGGGCAAAAATGAGGGAAATACTGAGGGTTCTTGTTACAGAATTTTGCATTAAATTTACATTATTCACACATTAATTTTTTACACTTACGCATACAGGACGCATAGGTTTTCTTTTGTAAAAGATTCTAAATCAATATTTTATGAAAAAGAGGACCCCTCAGTATAAAGTTCATTTTGGGGTATTCCAAACCTTTAAAAACAAAAAAAACTATATGACCTATACGTCTCCTATATAACTCTTTTTAATTCGTTGATAATCAGTAATTTACAAAAGCACTTCAAGGAGACAATTTTAATCACATAGTTAGACATAGGAGGTTTTCACATAGGTTCACATAGGTTTTTACCGACAAAACCTATGTGAACTTATGTGAAAACCTCCTATGTCTAACTATGTGATTAATGGTATTTAAGTTATCTGTTTTTACGTTGGCGTCCTTACACGCCCGATTACTATGTGTTAAAAAAAAATCTAAAATTATCTTATCTTATATGGTAGTCTCCTTTTTCTCAACCCACGACTTCGATAAAGTCTATTTCGACCGCTTCAACATCCACCACGACATCCGTTATTTTGAAACGGCATTGACGGAACAAACGGCAGAATTGGCAAAAGGCAGTCAAGCCGTTTGCTGTTTTGTCAATGACAAAATTACTGAAGGGGTCGTTCAGCAACTGTCCAAAAATGGTGTAAAACTCATCGCTTTGCGGTCTGCTGGCTACAATAATGTGGATTTAGCAGCAGCGAAAGCGCAAGATTTGCCAATAGTCCGCGTACCTGCGTATTCGCCACACGCAGTTGCAGAACACGCAATGGCATTGATACTCACCCTCAATCGCAAAACGCACAAAGCCTACAACCGCGTGCGGGAAGGCAATTTTTCATTGGAACGTTTGATTGGATTTGATATCTATGGCAAAACCGTTGGCGTTGTTGGAACGGGAAAAATTGGTGAAACTTTTTGCCGATTGCTTAAAGGTTTTGGCTGCAAAATCGTTGCTTTTGACGTTGTCGAAAATAAAGCTCTAATTACTGAGGGGGTCTCTTTTCTACCATTAAAAGATGTCCTGGCGCAATCCGATATTATTTCGCTGCATTGCCCCTTGAATGATAAGACCAAACACCTTATCAATGCGGATTCATTGAAGTCCATCAAACA
>JAYUKJ010000781.1:0-2590 GCA_043764555.1 Saprospiraceae bacterium | reverse complement strand
CGACGTAAGGCGGAACGGCGCCCGTAACAATCAACACTCGCGCGGAATAGTATTTAGATAGCGGCATTTTAGCGCCATTTTTATCCAAATAGTAATTCAAATTGTTGTTGTCAATGACGCGTAAAATCGGTTGGCGTTGGTATATTTTAAGGTTTAAATTGCCTTTTACATCCACAAAAGTTTCGGCATTTTCCACGAACGGGTCTTGTTCCAACACCTGTTCGATGCGCGCCACATCGACCTGTCCGAGCGATTCATTTTCCACTTTTTCTTCAAAAGAACGGCGCAAAATCTCCTTAATATCTTTTTCTTTTATCAAGTCGTTTTCCGTATTTGGGATGTGTTGAATGTCAATAATAATATCTTTTATATCGCTTTTTTTCTTCCGAAAGGTAAAAAATAAAACCAAGAGTAGGGTCAAACCGCCGCCGATGACCACACCCAATTTTCTTCTGTTGAGCTTATAGGATTGTTGTTCTGCCATTATATTTTATCGTAAATCGTCGTCGAAAAATGTATTTTCCGCGTATGTTCAACTGGGTGAGTGAACACCTGAATATGTTTTATTTATTTAATCTTAGAGCGCCTTAACGCACAATTGAGCCGCTAAATTACATAAAAAATGGAAATAGAAGGGTATTTAAAACATTTGCGTCCTTAAAAAAAACTTAAAAAATAATTAACACATCGCGACAAAAGAAACTTGACATTCTCAACGTTTATACCCTATATTTGGCTTGTCGGAATTTTAGTTTATGACTTAAAGCCAGCAATGTTTAGCCAATACCCCCCTCGTTAAAACGTTCATTTTCAACATCTTATAAACGATTCGTATGCCCAACTACCCATCTCCACTCATCCATGACATCGGCATCACGCTCTCGGGCGGCGGTGCAAAAGGCATTGCTCACATTGGCGTTCTGCGCGCTTTGCTCGAAAATAATGTGCAACCGACCATCATTAGCGGCACGAGTGCGGGCAGCATTATTGGCGTTTTGTACGCCGCAGGTATGAGTCCCGACGATATGGAAAAATTTGTTGCCGACTCGAGTTTTATCAAAATTTTCCGCGTTGTCGGTATGCCCGGTGCGGGTTTTGTGCGGCTCGATTACCTGAAAGAGCGGCTGTCTGAATTCATCAAAACCGACAGTTTCAGCGCCTTAGATTACGAGTTTTACATCTGTGCGACGAACCTTAATTACGGTCGCCCCGTGCATTTCAACGAAGGCACGCTGTTCGACAAAATTATGGCGTCTTGCTCGGTGCCGTGGCTGTTCAAACCCGTTGAAATTGACGGCAATTTATACGCCGACGGTGGCATTACGAACAATATGCCCGCTCAAATTATTCGCTCTAAATGCCGCGTTTTAATTGGCTCAAATGTGAAACCGAAAGTGATTGTTCAGTCCAACGAAGACCTCAATTCTTTCATCGGCATCACGCAAAGATGCGCCGATTTGAGCCTTTGGACCAACTCTAAGCCCAACGTTAAGGCTTTGGACATTTACATTGCGCCCGAAAAGATTCACGAATTCAGTTTTTTCAATATTCGTAAAACGCATGAATTGGCCATGGTCGGCTATGAAGAAACGATGCGTTTGATGCCTAAAATCAAAGAAGTGATTGCGACAAAAGTGGAATCAGAATTGTTTCTCGCGTAGTAATAGCAAAATACAAAAGCCTTGAAAACACGTGTTTTCAAGGCTTTTTGCGGTTTATACTGAGGGGGCCTCTTTTTGATTTTACACCTGCGGATTGTATAATTTCAAGCCTTCAATAAAATTGAAGTCTTTACGATTGTGTGTAAATAATTCAACATTATTAGAGACCGTGGTAGCGGCAATGAGTGCATCAGGTACGGCAATGCCCATATCTTTATAACCAAGCATAAACTGAATAAACAACTTAGACGTGTTTTTATCAAGATGCAATAGATTAAATTTTCTGATAAGTTCACGTGTTTTAACCGTTTCGCGCTTTCTCATACCAAAATAAATTTCAGCAACCGAAACCACGGAAATGGCTAATCTGTCAAATCCCAAATAATCCAATTCTTGAATAACCCGAGCGTCATCGTGAAAATAATCAATAAAGATGTTGGTATCACAGAGAATTATTTTTTTCGCTGCCATGCTTTTTTCCGTAATTTTCCAGCGTCTACTTTTGGTCGTTTTTTCCAAATACCCGCAAAATCAGAAGGCTTTTCCGAAGCGGTGTAGTTGCCTTGGGTGAATGAAACAGCCGCCGATTGTTCAGTCGCCTGTTCTGTATTTGATTCTGTATCGGTTTTGCGCGCCACTTCATCAACGTATTCAATGGTTTCAAGGAAGTCTGCTAACATTTGAGCGGCGCGTTCAGATTGAACTTTAACAACTAATGTCTCCATATTTTTTACTTTTTTGCAAAAATAAGTGCATTTAATTAATAAACCTATTGCAAGTAATTATTCTTACTTCACTTTCACCCGAATGCCTTCCGAATGCGACGTGAATTCAGGTGCGTACATACACTGAATCGTTGTAATACCATTCGACATATCGCCTTTGTTGTTGACCACCATTAAGTATTCAAAAACGTAGGTGCCTTTGGG
>JAYUKJ010000780.1:0-2599 GCA_043764555.1 Saprospiraceae bacterium | reverse complement strand
TTGCTTTGGTCACGACGTCAAAAAACGCGACATCAGGTTTGAAATTATTGAAAATAAACGACAACGAACCCGACAAAACGCCTTCGATTTTCAAAATGCGGTCGCCCGAATTAATCAAATCGTTCAACGTAGAAATGACGGGCAAACCTGCACCGACGTTCGTTTCGTAGAGGAACATCACGCCGCGTTTTGCCGCGATGCTTTTCAAGTTTTTGAAATTAGAATACGTCGAAGAATTGGCAATTTTATTTGCCGTAGAAATTGAAATCGAACTGTCCAAAATACCAGAATAGGTCGCCGCCACGTCTGCATTTGCCGTGCAATCCACGAAAATCGAGTTCGATAAATTCAGCGATTTCATTTTTTCGGTAAACAACGCAGGTGTCGCCGCTTCGCCCGTTTCTGTGAGCGTATTTTTCCAATTATTGAGGTCAATCCCGCTTTCGTCGAACAACATTTTGCGGCTATTCGACAAACCAACGACCTTGATTTCCATCTGTCGGTCGGCTTTCAAGTAGGCGGCTTGTGCGGCAATTTGCCTTAATAATGTTGAACCAATCAAGCCGACGCCCGACATAAAAATGTGCAAAGTCTGCGTATCGGATAGGAAAAATGCCTCATGAAGCGCGTTTAACGCCTTCGATTCGTCGGTTTTAGGCACAATCACGGAGATATTCAATTCACTCGAACCTTGGGCAATCGCAATGCAATTGACGCCGTTTTTGCCCAACGCTTGGAACATCGTTCCCGCAATCCCAGGTTGATAGCGCATATTTTCGCCGACAATCGCCACCGCCGCCAAATTATCTTCGATATTGAGGGGATTCACCGAGCCATTATTAATTTCTAATTCAAACGCTTTTTCGACCACACGACTTGCTTTTGTCGCGTCCGAAGGTTGAACCGCAAAGCTAATTGACGATTCAGACGAGCCTTGTGTAATTAAAATAACGTTAATCCGTTTCGCTGCCAAAGCCGCAAAAAGTCGCCCCGCAACACCGGGAACACCGAATAATCCGCTTCCAGAAAGTGTCAACAACGACATATTTGAGATGCTCGAAATGCCTTGAACGGCGTGTTCCGACTTGTTTTTTTCGGAAGAAACCAAGGTGCCAACAAAATCAGGATTGAACGTATTTTTGATGTAAAGCGGGATTTTCTTGCGAAAAGCGGGCTGTAATGTCGGCGGATAAATAACTTTTGCGCCAAAATGCGACATTTCCATTGCTTCGGCGTAGGTCATTGTGGGAATCGTAAACGCTTTTTTAACCTTGCGCGGGTCGGCGGTCAAAACACCATCCACGTCTGTCCAAATTTCGATAACCGAAGCGTTCAAACCTGCCGCGATAATCGCCGCCGTGTAGTCCGAGCCGCCGCGTCCGAGGGTCGTTGTCAAGCCGAAATCCGAGCCTTTTCCACTGCCTTTTGCGGAGCCGATGAAGCCCGTGACGACTTGCACTTTGTTGTCGTTTGCGCGGTAATATTCTGAAACGAGTTTATCGGTTTCTTCAAAATCCACTTTTGCGGAACCGAATGTTTTGTCGGTTTTAATGACTTTTCGGGCGTCCAAAAACGCCGCAGGAATCCCTGATTCGTCCAAAACGTGGGTAATTATCAAGTTTGACATCCGTTCGCCGAAGGAAACGACGTAATCGGACGTCCGCAACGAGACTTCCCGAATCAAAAAGATACCCCTCAGTATGCCGAGCAAATCATCGCAATTTAGGAAGATTTTGGTGCGAACGAGCGCAAAACGTTCGGGCGAGAGTAAGGCTTTTGCTGCGTCGAGATGCCGAATTTTGAACTGTTCAAAGCCGACCATGTAGGCTTCGTCGCTCGCTTCTGCTTTCGCCGCCATGTCGAGCAAACTGTCGGTGACGCCACCAAAAGCCGAGAAAATGACCGTGAATTTGTCGCCACGCTCTTGATATTTTTTCAAAATGGCAACAATGCCTTGAATACGCTCAGGTTTTGCGACGGAGGAGCCGCCAAATTTTAGAACTTTCATAGATTTATAGTTGA
The DNA here is from genome assembly GCA_043764555.1 of Saprospiraceae bacterium. Classification (GTDB taxonomy): domain Bacteria; phylum Bacteroidota; class Bacteroidia; order Chitinophagales; family Saprospiraceae; genus JAAFJT01. The sequence goes on along the minus strand of JAYUKJ010000780.1, from coordinate 577 downwards.
TAATTATTGGTGTAACGCGACCTTCAGGTCGCGGATGATGTCAAATTTTCTGCAATTACTTATTAGTTCCGCGACCTAAAGGTCACGTTACAAAAGAAACTGCGGCGCAAAAAAGTCGGCGAAATTAAAATGGAATAGGGAAAGGCGTGCGTTTTTATGTTTTTTTTGAACGTTTTGTCTTTATTTTTTCTTGAAATGGGTTTTATACTGAGGGGTCCTTAAAAAGAATAATATTCTAACTTACGTTTCGCTGATTTTAAACTTGCATAAAAAGAATTTAGTTATATCGTGATAAATGGTTGTTTTTAGCCCTATTATTTCCAATAATAGCTTCTGAGCCTTTGATATTTCGGATATTTCAATGTACTTATCCTTGTTTTTTGCTTCAATAACGACAAGAGAAACGTTTGTAAATGCTCTACACAGCATAAAGTCCCTAAAGTGCAACCTTGACGATTGCCGTGAACAGGAAAATGCATATTTATTAAGTTTTCTATCCCCAAATCACGTAATTTGGAGAAGATTATAGGGAGGTCATCAATGCGCTCTACTTTCATACGCAAAAATAACAATTCTT
>JAYUKJ010000779.1:0-2605 GCA_043764555.1 Saprospiraceae bacterium | reverse complement strand
CTTGGCGCGTAACCTTGAGCGACCCGACGGATTCCTATTTGCTGCTCAAAGATGGCAAATCGGAGGCGTTTAGTTTTGTCAATTTATCCGCGCTGAGTGTGCGGCTGAAAAAGCCAAAGGTGATTGAACCCTTGAAGAAAGAGAAAATCATCAGTGGCGTAAGCGGGAGCGAAATACCGCGTGTGACGGAACGGAATTTTATGTTCAAATGGGAAGTACCGATTGACCAAGAGTTGACTTTTGGCAAAGATGCAAAGCCCGATTCAGCTACTGCCACGGCAGCTAATGCGGCTGTGGGCTACGAAGTCATTGTTAAAAAAGAAGATGTCGGCTACAAAAATCCAAACGACCAAATAAACGCGGGCGACTATCTGCTGCATACCAAAATCGTCGTTCCGAACTACCCCCTCAGTACATTTAAAGAAATGGCATATCGGTACGGACCGGGCGAAAAACTAATGGACGACCAAAAGAATTACGTTTGGTACGTCCGCAGCTACGTCAAAACGAACGATGGGGATAAAGAGGAAAGATTGAGCGAAAACGCGGGTTTGTTTACGTTGGTGTTAAATGGCAGGGCGGATACGTCCTATTTAAACCTCGACAAACGCATCACAGAACTCATGAAAGCGGAAAAAACCGCCGATTTTGCTATGGATTGTAGTAGTTGTGCCTTCAAATTTGATACGGCTTGGGCAAATGCCAAAAAGTTCCCACTAACGACCGTTGCCAAAGACTCCATTTTTTATTTAGGAACAATGATGATAAAAGTCACTCAGGTGATGAGTGGGCAACAGGCATTGGACTTGAAAAAGGGTTTTGCCAGCACGCCAATAGCGCAAAAAGTAGATGACAACTACGACCCGCAGCGCGTCGCCTTGGGTAATGTGGACTCTTCTGCCTACAAAAAAGCCAAAGATGTTTTCAAGGGCGAAGGCATTGCTTTTCTGCCTTGGCAGAAAATGCCCGTTCTGGTTCTTTTCGATAAAGTCAAAGTGAGCCAGATTGACGGTCGCTTGCAAGCCGTTGACGGCATTGCCTTAGCTGCCAAAGACCCAGCGTTCAGTGGCGGAGTGAATGACATCATCAGTACAATGAACTTAGACAAGATGAGTTCGACGATTAAAACGAATTTGCAAATGGTCAAAGCCCTCGTTACATCGCCCAAAGACCCGATGAGCAAGGACATTGCGCCCTTGTCTATGCCTTTTGGTTTAACGATACCTTTTGGCAAAAACGAAACAGATGGCTCGGCAAGTTTGCTATTCAACGACCTTCGCATTACGCACAAAGGGGCGGCAGTGTCGGCGGTTGCGATGCTCGATTTGGAACAAGGACCCAAAAGCACGCTTTCGCTCGGTGGTATGAAGTGCATCAACCAAGACAGTTTTTGCGGCGGTAGTTTACGCTTGTTCCTTGCCGATGAAAAGAAATCAATCCCTATAAAAGGCGATACGCTCGACTTCATAGGCGACCCGAACGCCAAAAACGTCAATTCTACTTTCATAGACTTTGCCTTAGATGCAAAAGCAAAATTCAAGTTTGCGCCAACTCGATTGCACATCTCTGCCAAATACTCCGTGAAAGATTCTATGATGTTGGAAGCGACTGATGATATGTCGGCCGATGTTATTAAAAAAAGTAAGCCCGTTGGCATTACGCTGAATGTAGATGTTGATGGCCTCAAAAACTGGCTGTTTCGGGTGGACGTACCGCGTTTTATGATTAAGGGAAATACCGGTTTTTCATACCAAGCGACGAATGTGGTATTGGATTTATCGTCAACGGCGAAGGCGCCCGAAATGATTTTTCCAAGCGATTATTTTTCGGCAAATGATAAAGCATTTGAAGAAAAAAAAGCGGCTGCTACCGCCGCAGCGACTGATGAGCCTAAAAAACCAGACAACGAGAAGGAATGGACGGGTTTTTACATTGGTAGTATAACCGCCTATTTACACGACTTGGGCGATCAAGCAGCGAAAAAACCTTTGAGCTTTGGCATCAACAATGTCATCATAGACAAAAGCGGTCTTACGCTGAAAGCAGATATAAAAAACATACGCAATATCTTCGATGTTGGGAGCAGCAAGTTCAGTATAAACGCGATTCAAGCGGTGTGGCATCGCTCTTGGTGGCCCAAAAAACTCTATATCGAAGGTGGCTTGACGATTCCTGCTTTGAAAAGTCGAATATTTTTCGCGGACACCACAGGCACTGCTAAATTCCTGACGGCTCCTGCTTTGAAAGGTCAAGTGGCTGCCTCCATCATGTGGGCTAAACCCGATTCGCTCAATGCTGTCAATTGGCGTTTTGCGGTGTTGATTAGAGATTCGATGGTTTATGATTTGGCAATCGGCTCGCAAGGGGCGATTAACGGGGTTCAAATCCTGTTAGCACCTAATACAAAAATTGAATTACAGGTTCTCAAAGACTCGATTACTTCCGCAAATAGCGCGGGCGTTACACGCTATAATTGGGATATTGTCTTGAATGGGTATGTCAATGTCAAGATTCCTGAGACCGATGTCTCCCCCTCAGTAAGTTTACCCGCTTTGACGGCAGAAGGCCTGACTTTCAGATATTCAAAAACGACGAAGTTAAATGT
>JAYUKJ010000778.1:0-2610 GCA_043764555.1 Saprospiraceae bacterium | reverse complement strand
TAAAAATGTGAAAGATTTGGATATTGAAACGAGTCCTTTAAAACCACGCGACTTTGAAGATATTAAAGACGATTTTTTCCTAAAACACGACTTGAATTTGTACAATTTCGTTATCAATGTCAACCGACAGTTGATTGAAAAAGACATTTCGTTGCGCGGCAAAGACGTATTAGATATGTCCATGATAACGGAAGACCAATTTGACCACATCGCGTTTCCGAATAAATGGACAAATATCTTGGATTTACGCTCTGCGATTGAGTTGTTCACGCCTTTTTATCAGTTTTTTCTCACGGCAAACGACTTCGTTCGGGCGTCAAATTCGTTGCAATTGGACGAAACGATTGCGATTTATTCGTCAAAAATACTGAACAGTCCCGCGCATTTAGGCTTGGTCAACAATCGGCATCCGATGGTTCCCGACACGACTTACAGCGCGGCTTTTCGTTTGGTTCTGCACGGTTTGGCGGCTGAAACCTTGCACGCGATTTTGGTAAATATCAAATTGAAGAAGAATTTTGATGGCGTTATTATTACGAAGTAAATAATTTTTCAAAAAAAGGACCCCTCAGTATAAAGGCCGTCCCGTTAGCTAACGGGACGGCTTTCATACTGAGGGGTCCTTTTTTTTTGAAAATCATGAAACTAATGAGATTTGTTTTCCAAAATCTAAACAATTGCGCGTGAATTCTATTTGAGAGAATGGATTCTCAATAAAATCGCCAATAAAAACCCACTCATGCTTCAACAATTACTCTACATTTTGGGCAGTATTTTTCTTGCGCCCTTCTTACCCCTTCTCATTTTTTTAGGCAAAAAAGTGCGTAAAAGTATTCCCGATTTGCCCGAAGCGAGCGACAATATCGTTGGCAAAATTGAGGGGGAAAGCGGCGAAATTAGGTTATTAACGATAGGCGAAAGCACGATTGCGGGCGTCGGCGTCACCGACCACACGGACGGCATTACGGGTCAAATTGCGAAAACGATTCACGGTTTAAGCAAAAAAACGGTGCATTGGCAGGTTTTAGCGCGGAATGGCTACACAGCAGAGCGCGTGCATCAGAAACTGGTTGCTGAAATTCCGACGGATAAATTAGATATTATCATTATTGGTTTAGGTGGCAACGATACGTTCCAATTTAATAGTCCGTTGAGTTTTAGAAAGCATCTGAAAGTAGTGGTTGCCAACATAAAAAAGCGGCAACCTGACGCCAAAATTTTGATTGTCAATATGCCGCCAATTGGCGAATTTCCCGCGTTTCCGTGGATAATTCAGCGTATTTTGGGGAGTTTGGTTAGCTTGCACGGAGCCGTGATTCGGGATATTCCAAAGCTGTATAATAACGTGTATTACATTGACAAAGCGATTCACTTTAAGGAGTGGGTTCATCACGCCGAAGGAAAAATGTTAACGCCAAAAGATTTTTTTAGCGACGGTGTTCATCCTTCTGCCATGACTTATGCGATTTGGGGGAATAAAGTCGGCAATTTTGCGATGGAAAATGTGCTGTGAGGGACCCCTCAGTATAAAGCCTAAAAAAAGCCGTTTCGACACCTCGAAGCGGCTTTTTATTGTAAAAAACGTCGGCGAGGTTTCAAACCTCGCCGACGTTGGACTTTCCAAAGTTGGGTTAAACGTAACCCGCCATTTTTAGCAAATCGGCCAAAGGCATCTTCAATTTATTGACATCAAAACCGTCACCTCCGCCAATTTTCCCTTTTTCCGTAAATTGCCACATCATGTAATCAGACCAACCTGAAGGCATTCTCGGTGCCACCAAACCGCCATAATCGGCAACCCAAAGCGGATAACGCTCAAATCCTTTGGGCGATTTGAGAAATTCGTCCCAAATCAGCCGTGTCGTATATATAATAGGTGTCTTACCCGTTGCTTTTTCCACGGTTGTCAACCATTTTTTGGCGCGCGTGGCAATATTTACGCGGTCGGCGATGATTTTTCCTTTAACGGGATTGTCAAATTCGGTCCCAATCGGCTCGATGTCGAGGACGGGTGGTAAAACGCCTTTCTCCGACCACACAATGCCGCCTGCCTTCGTAGCGGTCAAAAAATTCGTAATTTCGGTATCGACATCCGTATTGAGAAGACGGAAAAAATGGTAAGCACCCCTCAGTATCGAGCGCTCTTTGAGCTTCGCCATATGTTCCGCAAAACGCGGGTCCACGCGGGTGACTCCTTGGGAAGATTTGGCAATGCAAAACCAGTAGTTCTTCTCTAATTCATCGTAAAACGCCGCATCTTTTGTCTCATCGCCGTGATAAATGTCGGTGCCAATGATGCCCGTTCCCGCTTTTGCAAACAAAGCTGCCCACGAACGGTCGCCGACGACACCGTCGGATGATAATTTATTGTCTTTTTGAAATTGACGCACCGCCGCGTCCGTTTTGTTGCCAAAATCGCCATCGGTTGCGGCAATTAAGTTGATTTTGCGCAGCAAACGTTGAAGAATGATAACTTCTACGCCTTTGTCGCCTTTTTGAAGTATTTTCATTTTAACAGAAATTTGAGGTGAGTAAAATGGATATATAGATTGATTTGATTTAAAGACACTTGGAACAACGAAAAGATTGGTGTGTAAATTTTCAAAAATT
>JAYUKJ010000777.1:0-2614 GCA_043764555.1 Saprospiraceae bacterium | reverse complement strand
TCAATAATTTTTCTTAAAACCCGCATCCGCGCCACAACTTCGTAAATATCCGCTTCTTGGTCTAAGAAAAAACCTTGGCTTACGGCATATTCATTGCCTTCAACGGTTATAAAAGTCCAATCACGCCCCACTGTAAAAGCGCCATACAACACTTTTTGAGGATTTTTGCCTTCAATGTTTAATTGCCGTGCCGTCATTAAAGCAATGAGCGTTTGACCACGTGGGTCAGAACCTTTTTTCTTGGGCTTATATTCTTGCATACAAAAATAAGGCTGTTTAGCTGAAAACTCTCCCGTTGCAATCATTAAATCTGGCCGGCCCGACACATTGATTGACTCATTGTCAACCGTTTTCAATGCCGCTTTCACGCTAATTTCGCTAAATGTCGAAAATTTTTCATTGTCAATGTCAGCGACAACAATCATTGGACCTAATAATTTTAGTTTAATATCACCTTCGCTCCAGAAGGCTGCTCGTTGTTTTGCTTTTACCAACGTTTTGTCTAAATATTGCTTATCGGATTCATTCAAAGGCTCAGTAGGAACAGTTAGCCAATCCGCTAGGCTTGATAAAGAAGGCTTTACGGATAAACCAAAAGCATCATGTGCCATTTGCGTTGTCCAGTTACTAAAATCGCTTGGATATTTCATTGCCTTATTTTTTATAATTCTTGATTTAAAACCTAACAAAGATAAGCAAGTGTTGTGGCAAAATCTAAAAAGATGTAAGTAGAACATCTAAATTTACTCATTTGGAATTTTCTTTGACGTTTGACCAACGGAAAAAAGTTCAAATGCCTTCATTCTCCAACAACAAATCGTACAGCAAACGGCTGAATTTTCCCGATTCAAACCGCTTGTCGTTTACCTGAATGACGGGCGCAACGCGCTTGGAACTGCCGCTTAAAAATATTTCGTCGGCGGCTAAAACTTCCGAAACCGTCACATCACGCTCTTCAACGGGCATCGCGTTGGCCGCCAATTCCATCAAAAATTGACGTGTAACCCCCCTCAGTATGTCGGACTTTGGCGTGATTAAAACGCCATTTTTGACAATAAAAACGTTGCTGCGCGAAGATTCACTCACGGAGTCGTTTCGATGGTATAAAACGTCGTCGAAACCGCCCGCGTTGAGTTTCATGAGTTGAGAAATCGGGAAAGAATAATTCAGCGTTTTGACTTCCGACATATCGCGCACGTGGTCAAAAAGCATCAATTTCAGTCCTTTTTCAAACGGCGGAATCGTGAACGGTTTGCCCATAATCAGGATGTTTGGCGTCGTCGGTGTGTAGCCGTCGGGTGAATAACCGCCCGTGGCAATTAGTTTTATGCCGAGTAGGGAAGCGTGGTTGAGTTCGGCGATTTTTAGGATGTTTTCGCGCAATTCGACGCGACTGAACGGCGATTCCATGTGCATATACGCCATAGAGCGTTCAAATCTGTCCAAGTGTTTCTCGAGATAAATCGTTTTCCCGTCGATGGCGCGAAAAAAATCGAAGATGCCGTAACCCCTCAGTAAACCCAAATCGGTGATGCCAATTTGGGCTTTTTCGATGGGCATAATGTCGCCGTTGACGAAAGCGAATTCTTTTTTCATGTATTTAATTTTTGATTGATTTATCCACAAGTTTACGGATTTAACGAATTTACGAATTGTAATACGTCGTTAGTATTTTTAAATTTGCTAAATTCGTAGATGAGTAATAATACGTAAATTTAATCTGTACAAAGTCTGAAAGTAGCGCAATGCGCGCTTCCGAAACAAAGATACGCCGCTCATCATTTTAAAAAAGGACCCCTCAGTATATTTTCAAAAAAAACGTAAATTGGGACGCTTTTTATGAGAAAATAAACAAACCTTGCAGCCACAATTCATGATTACACTTTGGAACAAACGTTATGAAAAAATCCGTTTTACTTCTTTTATTGTGTGGCTTTCTACCGCATTTTTTGACCGCTCAATTCCTCCTCAACGGCTCGGCAACGCAGTCGAATGAACGTTGTTATCGCTTGACGCCTGATGCGCAGACGAAGGCGGGTTCGATGTGGAATGCCAATAAAATCAACCTGAATCAATCATTTGAAGTGATTTTGGACATCAAATTTGGCTGCAAGGACATTGACGGCGCGGACGGCATTGTCTTCGGGTTTCAACCAATTAGTACGTCCGTTGGTTCAACGGGCGAAGGCTTGGGTTTCTTAAACGTGAAGCCAAGCATTGGTATTGAAATGGATACGTATCAGAATAATAATCTATCCGACCCCGTTTATGACCATATTTCTATCAATAAAGATGGCGATGTCAACCACAGTTCAGCTAATAGACTGGCTGGCCCCGTTGGCTTTGACGCCCAAAACAGCAACGTTGAGGATTGTCAGTCGCACGATTTTGGCGTGACTTGGAACGCTTCAACCAAAACGCTTAAAGTTTTTTATGAATGCAAAGAACGCCTTTCTTACACGGGCGACATTGTAAACACGATTTTCAACGGCAATCCAAACGTGTTTTGGGGATTTACGGCATCAACGGGCGGTTTATCGAATGTGCAAGAAGTTTGTTTGAAATACACGAGTTTTTTGGATAAATCGGCTTCCGACACCATTGTTTGCAAAGG
>JAYUKJ010000776.1:0-8876 GCA_043764555.1 Saprospiraceae bacterium | reverse complement strand
AACTCGACAGCAAACACAGCCTCGCCCCAAGTAGTTATTACGGTGTTGTGGAATATGTTATCAAAACGGCTGAAAAAGAAGTTTGGGTGCAATTGCAGCCCTATTCGATTGGTTCAAGATTTTACACTTTATTGATTGTAGAGAAGAAAAGTACGCTACTATCGACCAATATTAACAAAAAAAATGCACTTTTGACGGATTTGGAAACGAAAAAAGACACGAGTTTCCCTGCCGTTTTTGAACCCGATTCGGATAAATTATTGACCGAATCGAAGGACGAAATCCTCAATATTGTCGGCATTTTTCAGAAACACCCCGATTGGAAATTGACCATAAATATCCACAACGCCACCATCGGAAAAGCGGATTATACGCTCGCGTTAACGCAAAAAAGAGCCGACGCCATTAAAAAAGAACTCATCAATTTGGGCGTGAAAGCGGCGTCAATCGACGTAAAAGGCATGGGCGATACAAAGCCTTTGGTGCCAAACGAAAGCGAAAAAGCGCGGCTTGCGAACACGCGAATTGAGTTGATTAAAAAATGATATAAAACCATCTATTTTAACAAAAATTTGTAAAAAAATGAAAAAATTAAGTAAAACAATCTTCATTTCTGTCTTTGTTTTGACGGCTTTTAGTGCTTTCTCTCAAAAAATGTACACCCCAAAAGTGGGCAGTGCAGAACGCAAAATGATTTTGGACATTGTCCGCGTACCGAGTCAAAAAGAGTTGGGGCAATCCATCGAATTTACGCCCACAACGTTTAACATTGCGGGTAACACGTGCTTTATTTTGGCCAATATCCAACAGGCAAATGGACAAGCAATTGACGTCAAGAAAATTAATCAAAAAGACCTCATTATGGGTGAAGGCAAAGCGGCATTTTTTGAAAACAACATCCAAGTCGTGTTGAAAAAAAGCAAAGGCAAATGGACAATCGTTCGACGCGTCTTGGGCTGCACGGATGTCTGTTGGTCAGATTGGTACGTGGATTTGAAATTGCCAAAAACGCTTTTTGGAATGAAATAATTTCTTTAAATTATTGATAATCAATTAGTTAAATTTTCAAATTTGTGTTCTAAAATTTGATATATTGCAAAAAGAAGACCCCTCAGTATGGCAGTCTTTTTGGGGCTTGAAAATGCGCCAAAAGCGATTGATGTGCATTTTGTTAAAAACGAAATGGCGCCGACTGGCTTAGGTGAACCACCGTTCCCGCCCGTTTTTGGCGCGGTCGCCAATGCCTTGTATAAAGCCACGGGTAAGCGTTTTTACAACCAACCTTTTCAAATTGAATTGGAGAAACGCAAGGCTTGATTTTTTTGTAATTAAAAATTAGAAATTAAGAATCAAAATGAGAGGATCCCTCAGTATGGAAGCCATTTTTACTCGAAATTGAGCAAAAAATGGCTTTTATACTGAGGGGTCCCCTTTTTTTGTAATGTGAATTGTTACACTAAAAAACTAATTCAACCGCGCTACTATAATAAAATTCAGTGTAAACGGCCAGAAAGGCTTCAGAATTAGTTTTCATGCAAAAATTAATATCTTTGCAGTATTAATTTCTCTATTATTTAGTTTTTATTAAAATTTATTAAGATGGTAAAAGGCAAAAATGGTTGGAAATCGTTTGAGAAATGGTTACAACAAGAAGTAGAGGAGACTTTCAATATAGTGCAACAAGCTCAATCAACTGATTTAGTTGATTTATTAAGCGATTTACCACGCTTTTTTGAGTTTTATACTGGGGGGTCTTCCTAAATTTTAATTGCTCTTGTTCCAACAACTTCTACACCGAATTTGCTAATTTCTTTCACTTTTTCAACGTTATCGGTCAACATAACGACCGATAAAATGCCCAATTCTTTTAATATTTCGGCGGCTTGTATGAAGTCTCGGGCGTCGCGTTTGAAACCGACGGCTTCGTAGGCTTCGGCTTGCGAATAGCCTTGTTTTTTGTATTTTATGCTCTGCATTAAGGCAAAATGCCCGTTGCCTTTGCCTTCTTGTTCCAACCAAATGACGATGCCGAGTCCCGCTTTTTCGATGATTTGTTGCGATATTTCCATCTGTTCTCGGCAGTCACACTCGATGCTGTTGAAGGCGTGGGCGGAGATGCAGGCGGAGTGAATGCGGCATAAAACGCCCGTTTTTCCGCGCACATCGCCCATTGTTAAGGCAATTGACTCTTGTTTTCCGTCGTAAAAAAGGGATTTAGCATACGTCCCATATTTCGTTTTTAAGTCGGTTTCAGCAATTTTTATGACCATGATTTAAGGTTGTTTTTTCCACGGATTTCGCGGATTTTTTATCTACGAATTTACGAATTTAACGAATTTACGAATTATGCAGGATAAGCTATAATTCGTAAATTCGTAGATAAATTTTTTGTTAATAAATTATGCGTTACTTATATTTTTCGATGCATAATAAACGCATTGACAAGTCCTAATTTTTGATGTTTAAACGCGTCTGGAATTTCGCCAATTATCGAGAAACCAATGCTTTCCCACAATTTAACGGCGCGCGCGTTTGTCTTCACAACGAGGTTGAATTGCATCGCCAAATACCCCAATTTTCGCGCTTCTTGGATGGAATATTCACCCATAAATTTACCAATTCCGAGTCCAAACTTCTCCATCGACACCATGTAGGACGCGTTCGCAATGTGCGCACCTAAACCCGTTTGGTTGTCTTTTAGGATAAAAGTGCCGACAATTTCGCCCTTAATCACGGCAATGTACGTGTGTTTGTCCCGTCCGCACCAATATTTTAGAATGTCTTCGCGCGACGCATCGGGGGCGAAAGCGTAGGTATCACCTTGCTGAATGATGGGTTGAATGATTGCCCAAATCTGGTCGTTATCCGCTCGTTTTGCGCGTCTTATTTCAATCATTTTTAGTTTCTTATTCTTTAATTTTAAATCCCTTTTTAATCGATTTTGCAAAAGTATTTTTTAAATTTAATTAACCCATTAATTCCATTTCAATTCCGAATTATCCTCTTTGATTTACTTGAAAACGGCGCTTAAATGTCCATTTTCAAGGCATTTTAGTGCTTTATACTGAGGGGTCCCTTTTTGCAAACCGAGCTAGCCTGCGGCGTATTAAAATGAGTTTTGTCTATTAAATTTTTGGTTTTATTGATTCTTTTTTAGCTTCGCAACAGAACTATACCTAAATAGGTATATTTCGTATATTATTTATTTAATTATTTACTAAGATTTCCTTCACCAAAATCATTTCAATGATGAAAAAAAGACCAATTTATGTCTTAATGACGCTCTTTGGGGTTCTTTTTGCGCTTTCTGCGCAAGCCCAACGCACCATTACAGGCAAAGTAACCAACGCCAACAACGATGAGGCTCTACCGGGCGTTAGCATCGTCGTGAAAGGCACCACCAAAGGAACAATCACGGACGTTGATGGCATTTACAGCCTTCAAGTTGCCGAAGGTTCTACCACTTTAACGGCCAGTTCGGTCGGTTTCACGAGCAAAGACGCCGAAATTGGCGCCAGCACAACGCTTGACATTACCTTAGAAGAAGATTCTAAAAATCTGAACGAGGTTATCGTTACGGCGTTTGGTGTGTCAAAAGAAAAGAAAGCCTTGACCTCTTCGGTAACAGAAGTTGGGAGCAAGGAACTACTCGAATCGAACCAACAAAACTTGGTATCTGCGCTGCATGGTAAAGTTCCCGGAGCGTTTATCGTCAACTCAAGTGGTGCGCCTGGTGCCGGTGCGAGCATCATACTGAGGGGTATCAACTCACTTGATCCAAGCCGAAACAACCAACCGCTCGTGGTTATTGACGGGATGTTTATGTCAAACGAAACCGTTGTGGGTAACGTTTTGCCGCGTGCGGGAACGAATGCATCGGGCAATGCCGAGCAGTTTACTAATTCCAACCGTTTGGCTGACTTGAATATGGACGACGTGGCCAGCGTTTCTATACTGAAAGGTGCAGCTGCCTCGGCGCTTTACGGTCAACAAGGTTCAAACGGCGTGATTTTGATTACGACCAAAAAGGGTGTATCGGGTCAATCCAAAATTACTTTTAGCACGTCCGCAACGTTTGAAGAATTGGCAAAATTTCCAGAAGTTCAAACACAGTACACCGAAGGTCGTTTTGGTCGCCGCCGCTTCAATGGAGACGGCTCGCGTTTGAGTTTTCAAGATTTTGGTCCGCTCCGTACGGATGGTTCCACAGCGATTAATAACTTTGAAAACTTCTTCGTTCAAGGTCGGCGTTTGGACAATTCGTTGAGCTTTTCGGGTGGCAACGATAAGTTCACCTACTTCACTTCTTTGGGGTATCTCAAACACGACGGCGTTGTGCCGTTTACGTCTTTCAACCGTTTGGCGGGGCGGTTTTCGGCAGATTATCAAGCCAAGGATTGGTTGAAATTATCAGCTTCGGTGAGCTATGCCAACTCCCAAAGTCAAGCGCCAAACGGTGGTGACAAATCCGTTTTTAGTGCTTTGTCTTATTATTCAAGCACTTATGACGCCAATGACTACATCCTTCCAAACGGTGGACAGAAAGATTATTCTTTAGGGGTAATTGACAATCCACGCTGGTTGGCGGAGTTCAGCACCTACAAAACCAATGTTGACCGCTACACCATGCGTTGGGCAGCTGACGCCAAACTAACTAATTGGTTATCAATACGTTATCAAATTGGCTATGATGGTTACGGAGAAAAACGTGACCGTTTGACGCCTGCAAATACGGACGTGGGTGCAACAGTTCAAGGATTTATAGTGGATCAAAATATCAAATCGCGCATTATAACGAGCGACCTTGTGGCGACGATTACTAAAAAACTAACGGATGACATCAACCTCAAAGTCCTCGTCGGCAACCAAGTTTTTGAAAGCCGTTCCAACAGTTTGACAGCGCTTGGCGATTCGTTTGTGGTTCCGCGTTTTTACAATTTACAAAATACCAAAAACCGTTTTACATCAGTCGGTGGCTCGCAACGAAGATTGGTAGGCGCGTTCACGGATTTGAGTATTGACTACAAAAATTGGTTGTTTTTGACCGCTTCGGCGCGTAATGACTGGTCGTCAACGTTGCCAAAGGCAAATAATTCATTTTTCTACCCCTCAGTAGGTGTGAGCGTTTTGTTCTCTGAGGCATTGAAAATTCCTGAAAAACTCTTAGATTACGGAAAAGTCCGTGTGTCCTACGCGGCGGTTGGAAAAGATGCTGAACCCTATCAAATTGGTTCGTATTATGGTTTGGCAGATGCCCCATTTGGCAGTGCGCTTTACACCCGTCAAAGCACGCTCGTCAACGACCCTAATTTGAAACCCGAACGAACGAGTGAGTTAGAATTGGGCGCTGAATTGCGTTTTTTCAAGAACCGTTTGGGCTTTGATTTTACTTACTTTGATAGAAAAAGTACCAATTTGATTCAGCCTTTGCCCGTCTCAAACGCAACGGGTTACGCGCGTTATTTGACAAATATCGGTCAAATTGACAATAAAGGTATTGAATTAGCGGTGACGACGACACCCGTTAAAACCAAAGATTTCCGTTGGAATTTGAATTTTACGTATTCTCAATTCAGCGGCGATGTGGTTAAAATCACGGATAGTATCCAACAATTTGATGCTTTTGACGCAGGTGGCTACAATTCGACAGCCATCGTTTATCGCTACAAAACAGGCGGCAAAATCGGCGACCTCTACGGCTATGCCTATAAACACCATTCTTCCGGCGCTTTATTGATTGGTGCGGACGGTTTTCCAACTATTGATGGCACGCAATACGTGAAAGTGGGTAATGCCATTCCCGATTTCACCGCAACTGTAACGAGTGCTTTTGAGTACAAAGGATTTTCGCTATCGGGTTTGTTTGAGTGGAGAAGCGGTGGTGATATTGTGGATTTGAGTCAGCGCAATTCCATTCGTAATGGTGTAACAGCCAACACCGAACGCCGCAATGAACAGGTCGTTTTTGCGGGTGTTACGGCTGATGGTTCGGCAAACGCAAAGGCTGTTGAGATTGAGAGTGAAAGTTTCTACCGCAATTTCGACCGCTACAATGGTGCAGCCGCAGTTGTTCTTCAAGATGGTTCGTGGTTGCGGTTGCGCACCATCACTTTAGGCTACACCGTGCCGAACAAAAGATTACAGAAGTCACCGTTTTCGAGCTTGAGCGTCCGTATCGCAGGCAATAATATTTGGTTGAATACGCCTTACCGTGGCTTCGACCCAGAGGGCAATCAATTCGGTTCGAGCAGTAATGTCTTTGGTTTTACAGGCTTAGTGACGCCGCCAACCCGCAGTGTAACCGTTGGTTTGACGGCAAGTTTTAAATAAAATTGACCCGAAAGGGACTCCTCAGTATATGACGTCCTTACGGCATCCCGATTCTTCGGGAAAAGCCATTTTTTAGGTTTTTTAGAGGTTTCAAACCATTTTCTAACTTTTTTTAATTAACGATTAAAGTAAAAGTTTAGTTAGCGCAATTTATTGGTTATCAAGATATTAGCATTAAAAAAGTATTTATCAAAACCCATAAAGTAAGCTAATTAATTATTTAAAAGATAATAAAATAATGACAATCAAATTCTTAAAAAAGATAACAACGGTTGGCGTTTTGGCGGCAAGTTTGGGTTTCACGGCTTGCAAAGACTTCCTCGATGTCAATACCGACCCAAATCGCTTGGCGGATGCACCGCTTACGACTCAATTGCCGGGTACTCAATTCGCGGCTGGTACGGCACATTATGGGGCAGCGTTCAGCATTAGTCAAATCACACAGCAAATTGCTGGCGCAGGTGGCGGCGGTACGGATTCACACAATGAAATCCGTTTGGGCGGCACCTGGACGAGCGTCTATCTCAATGGTATGACGAATTTGTACGACATCATTAAAAACGCAGATGCTGCTAAATCGCCGCATTATTCAGGTGTCGCCAAGGTCATGATTGCCTTAAATTTAGGCTTGGCAACCGATATTTGGGGCGATGTTCCCTATTCGGAAGCCATCAATTTGGCTAAGAGCTTTTATCCGAAATTTGATGCACAACAAGAGGTGTATCAAAAAATTCCCGTTTTACTCGATGAGGCCATCGTCAATTTGAACGAAGCGAATTCAGCTTTTTCACCCAAATCAGACGATTTGATGTACGGCGGCGTTCGTACAAAATGGGTAAAATTGGCACGGGCTTTAAAAGCACGTTATGCCATTCACTTGTCGAAAAAAGGTGGAAAAGCGGCGGCGGACGCGGCTCTCGCTGCGCTTGCGGCGGGTGCAATGGTGGATAATGCCGACGATTTACAACTAAATTATGCGCTAAACAGTTTGAATCCGTGGCATTTAGTAGCAACAGGAAATAATACGGGCAATTTGACTGTCCGTCATGCCGAACAATTAGCGGATGCTATGAACGGTACAACTTTGGGCGTTTGGGATCCTCGCTTGCCGAGAATCGCGGGCGTTAGAGGCACGACCGTAAACACATGGAAAGGCAATCGGAGTGGCGAAGGCACGGGCGGTGTTTTAGATTTTCTCGTAACGAGTTGGCACTCAACGCCTTCTGCACCTATTTTGATGATGACTTTTTCAGAGCAAAAATTCATCGAGGCAGAGGCACGTTTTATTTCAAACGGTGGGAATCAGACTTCAACAGGCTCAACGGCAGAGGCTTATGCGGCTTATATCGCGGGAATTGACGCCAATATGAAAAAATTAGGCGTTCTTGACACTGGAAGACTTCGCTATTTGGCAGACCCAAAAGTAGCCGTTGGCGCCGCAAATTTGCAGTTGACGCACATCATGACTGAAAAGTGGAAAGCGTTGTTTTTGCAACCTGAGGCGTGGACGGATATGCGCCGTTACGATTATCTACCGACCATCTATAAAGATTTGGCTTTACCTTTTGGACACAATCCGTCGTTGGGCGGACAATGGATTCGGCGGTCGCAATACCCACTTGATGAGTTTAGCCGCAACAGTGAGCAAGTCCGCAAAGTGGAAAAAAAGCTACAAGATAAAATGTGGTGGGACGAGTAGTAGCCTTTAAATATTTTTTAGGACCCCTCAGTATAAGCAGCTTTTTTGGAAGAATAAATGCCGTTTTGAACTCATGTAAATATTTGAAAATCAACAAATTAGATATGGTTCATTTTGTTTTTATTCATCATCAATATTAGCTGATTGATTTTTTTACAGAATTAAAAAATTAAAAAAATGAAGAATTTAATCATAGTATGTGCCTTATTATTCAGCATTGTTGGTTGCTACAAAGAATCGGATTGGTTGGATGATACCGCTACTGGGACGGGCAAATTTTTTCCCAATGTCTTTTTCAACGCTTTGGATTCGACTAAATACGCTGTCGGCGAGAACGTTCGTTGCAACGTCGAATTTTGGTCGAAAGACAAAATTAAGGAAATTCGTATTTACGATTCCGTCGGCACAACAAGCCGTAAAATCGTCGCAACTTTGCCACCGACCGCAGCATTTTCTGCGCTCAAAGCAACGGACACACTTTTGTACAATTACAAAGTGCCAGCGGGTTTAGCTGCAAGTTCTACGGTACGTTTAGACGTTGTTATTGAGAGCGAAAATGGTCTCATTAAACTATCAGACCGCCGTTCGTTTACAATTAAATAATGGCATAACTCATTGTCTAACAATGTTTTAGTGCGTAAAATAAGGGCAGTCTTTCTTAAAAGAGGGACTGTCCTTTTTAAAAATCTATCGGTAAGCGTATTTTCTAAAATATTCATACCCCGTAAATAGGGTAGGAGAGTTTAGATAAAATCATAAAAAAGCCGATTAAACACACGTGTTTAGTCGGCTTTTTCTGCTTTGTACTGAGGGGTCCTAATTTTTGTCAAGCAGCTAATTTCAGCGA
>JAYUKJ010000775.1:0-33408 GCA_043764555.1 Saprospiraceae bacterium | reverse complement strand
AAATGTTGTGATTCATAATAATTCTTTTAATTGTTTATTAAGCGCATTCATTTCATCAAGTATTGCGTCAATTCTTTTTTCAAGACCTCGGCGACCTTCAATATTTAGAAATTCGTCTCTGTATTGATGAATTAATTTCAGTTGGTCTGATAAGCTTTTTAGACGCTGTAGTATGTCTTTTTTACTCATAATGTTGGTTTCCAATAATTTTATAAACCAAAACTACACCTATTTTTCAATATTTCTACAAACTTTCCGCTCTACCAAAACATTTTTTTTAATCATACAAAACTAAAAAGGCATAACATTAAAAAGTTTCGTCGTCAATTTTGAAAAAAAGGGACCCCTCAGTATAAAACGTCTTTTAGCGTCTTTTCGGCTTATTTAAACAATGCTTCGTACAATTCCTCCACTTTCGACACCAACCGAACGCGAATCTTAAAACGCGTAAAATCCACGCCTTTCGCATTGTATTTTGAAATAAAAATTTCTTTAAAACCCAATCTATCCGCTTCTTGAATCCGTTGTTCGGCGCGGTTGACGGCGCGGATTTCGCCCGAAAGACCCACTTCTCCCGCAAAACACGTGTCATTTGGTACCGCAATGTCTTCCAAAGATGAAATCAAAGCCGCAACAACGGCCAAGTCCATCGCGGGGTCGTCGATGCGAATGCCGCCCACGATGTTCAAAAAAACGTCGTTCATGGCAAACGGAAAACCGCCGCGTTTTTCAAGCACTGCGAGCAACATCGATAGGCGCCGAAGGTCGAAACCCGTTGCCGAACGTTGCGGCGTGCCATAGACGGCGCGTGTCACAAGTGCTTGTGTTTCAATGAGTAATGGGCGCATTCCCTCGATTGTTGAGCAGATGGCGGAGCCGCTGAGGTCGTCGTCTTTTTGAGAAATCAAGAGTTCCGACGGGTTCGAGACTTCGCGCAAACCCGATGCTTGCATTTCATAAATACCTAATTCGTCGGTCGAGCCAAAACGGTTTTTGAGCGTCCGCAGAATCCGATACGTGTAGTTTTGGTCGCCTTCAAACTGCAAAACGACGTCAACGATGTGTTCCAACAATTTAGGTCCCGCAATAGCGCCATCTTTCGTAATGTGTCCGATGATAAAAATCGGGATATTGGTTTCTTTTGCGAAGCGTTGCAACTCGCCCGCGGTCTCTCGAACTTGCGAAATACTGCCGGGTGTCGAGTCGATGTGCGGTGCCATGAGCGTCTGAATCGAGTCGATGATGATTAAATCGGGGGCAATATTTTGCGCAGCGGTAAAGATTTTTGAGGTGTTGGTTTCGGTCAAAATGTAGCAATCGGCGTGTTGTTGTGCCACGCGGTCGGCGCGCATTTTTATCTGTTCTTCGCTCTCTTCGCCGCTCACGTAGAGGACGCGGACGGGCGTTCCGAGGGCAATTTGGAGCAAAAGCGTCGATTTTCCGATGCCCGGCTGTCCGCCGATGAGGACGAGCGAACCCGCGACGATGCCGCCGCCAAGCACGCGGTTGAGTTCGCCGTCGGGCGTGATAAGGCGCGTACTCGTTCCCGCCTTAATCATGCTGAGGGGCGTTGCTTTGGCTTCGGTCGGTTTGGCGCCTTTCCAAATTTTTTGGCGCTCTTCGCGGGGCGTATCTTTTTGGATAACTTCTTCAACAAACGTGTTCCATTCGCCGCAAGACGGGCATTTGCCGACCCATTTTGGCGAAGTTGCGCCGCAATCGGTGCAAGCGAAGATTTTTTTTATTGCGCTCAAAACTCTTTGTTTTAATTAAATGAAAATTCCAGATTTTAAATCTAAAAGTGTAATATGTTGATTATCAACTATTTGCAAAATCAAATTTGACATTTTTATTTATCTCTAACTTTTAAGTGAGAAATTAAAACGTAAAAATAGACTTTTAAAACAAAATTCAAAACATTTTTTTTTGAATTTGGAGAAAATAGGACCCCTCAGTATAAAGCATAAAAAAAGGCTTTCCGCGTGCATCGGAAAGCCTTTTTTTATAAAATAACGATGCCTTTTGGCTTTATTTCCTCATCAATGAAAGGGTCGCCTTGCTGAAAATAAGCGGTGTTGTAGGTGTGCAATTCAAGCATTGTGTAAGGTTTTTTAATGCTAATATCAATGAAGTATTTTAGGTCTAAGAACGCGACTGATTCAAATTCATCGGCCACTAAAGCGACATCAATATCAGAGTATTGACGTTGTTCATTGCGTGCATATGAACCAAACAGGTACACTTTTTTCAGGTGTAAACCATTGTCTTGCAATTCTTTAACAAATTTTCTTACCAGTTCTACGGCAGCAGACTGCGTAATTTTATCTGCAACAGGTCGGCTGTTTCGAGTAGTTGCTTCGTGAATGATTGTGTGCATATCGTCTCAATTTTAAAAGTGTAATCAGGATAGCGCCCGTCTATTTGAAATGAGTCAACTGTCTTTAAAAAGACAATTTCGTCCCTTGTTAATGAAAGACTTGTTTGCCCCAAAAGAAAAAGTAAATTGTGGACACGTGGCGGAATATCCGTGACATTATCCTTAACCCAATGGGCTTTCAAGAGTTTTTCAAGCGTCAAATGCGCCCAAAATACGGATTCTACGTACCGATTTGTTGAAAATAAGGCTTCTGTTGTTATCCAACTATCTGCGGCGGTGCGTTTCCAATACTGAATGTGGTCGGTTTTGTTCATCTTCTCTAAAAGTATTTTTTATGTCCAACAAAGCTATGTCTTTTTGACTGATTTTTCCAATATTTTGTACGCATATTTCTCTAACGCATTGGATTTTCAAATCTTTAGGACCCCTCAGTAATTTAGCCAATTGGGTTGATTATCAATCAATTATGCTTTGTTTTTACCCAAACCATTTGGAAACATAATGGTCAATAATACAAAAATTAGTAAAAAATTATATTCATAACCGTTTCTACCTCCGCCAACTACGAACCAACCTTCTTTGAAATGTATCATCACGATACCCGCAAGGAGGATGGAAATAGTGACAATCGCGGCGGGTTTCACGTATTTTTCGAGCAACAAACACACGGCAGTTGCCACGTGTGAGAGCTTGATGGCCCATGCCAAATACACCCCAAACGGCGCAAAACCGACCTGATTCAAGTACAGATTGCCAAAATTGTTGACGCCATTGTCGAACATTCCCGGCACGCTGTGAACCAGTAAAATGATGGCGACGGCGGCGCGTAAAATGAAAGTTGAGTTAGTAAAATTCATAATAAAGTTTGATTTTTAAATTTTACCAATCACGGTAAAGTTTGATTGTGAAATGAGAAAAAAGCAGCCAAAACACCCGCTTCGTCTTCCAAAAACGGCGACTATAAAAAAAATGGATGCCGCTTCAATCAGCAGTCCATTTCCAAGCAGTCCAAACGATAATCAGATTGCAAATAATTTCTATAACGCTGTAAAAAAGATAGACCAAACTTGGCGAAGCGCCCATGCCCATCGTTCCCAATTGAACAACAATCATGAGTAAACCCGCAATTATATTGGTCAAACGGTTGGATTTATGGTTCAATAATCGAGATAAAACAATCATCACGAAAGGAATTTGCAGCAAGAGGGCGGCGGCTAATAGGAACTGCGGCGTCACTTCCATCGCGCCGATGTGGGCGGTCAATAAGCCTTTGAAAACGTCGGGTTCCATGATGCCAAGGTGGTCGCAGTAGATATAATTGACGGATAAATATATCCATAATGTTGACAATATGACTTTTTTGTCATTGACTTCAATGGTCATTTAAAATCATTTTTTTTTAATAAATTAAGGTGTAAAATGAGTGTTTTGTCGGTTTTTAATCACCGATACTGAGGGGTCTTATTTTTTGTAAATAATTGATTTAAAACGTGTTACAACTTTCCAAAAGTTTTTAACTTTTGGAAAGTTATAATACGTTTAACAATAGAAATTAAAACTTCATGCCGAAATGAAGACCCGGTTCAACCAGAAAATAGTTGTTCCATTTCTTTTCCTTTACCTCAAAAGATGCGGGCATATTGGTGTTGACGGGCCAATAAGTTGCGGCAATTGAGGGTTCTAAAAAGAACTTATTTTTAAATAATTTCAAATGGTAACCCAACCGAAACGTACAAAATAGCTGGTAGCCATCCTGAATTTTTTCCTTTTTTTCATTTCGGTACGTTTGCAAAAACGAAGCGGCGTGGACGGCGGTGTAAAAATCCCGCCAAAGAAAACGCTGATACGCCAAAGCTAAACCGATTGACCTGACAGAGCCAGGATAATTTTCTTTTTCGGCTTCATACGAAGGGCCGTAGGGAATGCCGAGCGGTGCTTTATACCTCCACGTTTTGACTTCTACGGAAACAACGTCTTTCGGCGTCAAGCGATAGCCGTAGTTTAACTGATAAAATGAGCCAGAATTTGGGAACAAATTGGCCAACATAAAAAGCGAACTGCCAATAAAATGCCGCTTGTAGGTGGAGTCTTGCTTACCCGTTTGAGCCGATGCGACGTAATTTGCGCAGAGTAAAGTCATGCACAATAAAATAAGTGTTTTTTGAAAATGCTTTTTCATAAAAAAATTTATTGGTTAAATAATGCCGCAAAATTACGGGGCATTATTTTTCCAACAATTGACGATGGGTAAGAATTGGAAAATGAGGAAATTAAAAATTAAAAATGAGCCTTTACGCACATTTATACTGAGGGGTCTATTTTTAATTTTTAATTTCCTTTTTCGCTATCCTTTTTCGTAAGCGGCTAAACGATTCGGCTGTGATGCCGAGATAGCTTGCAATTTGGTATTGATGCACCCTTTGGAACAAATCAGGTCGGGCGGATAAGAGTGCCAAATAGCGTTCTTCTAAAGAAGAAATGATGTAATTATCGAATATTTTTTGATTTTTGCTTAAAAGAACTTCCGACAGCACGAGACAAACGGATTGCAGTTCGGGATATTTTTTAAACATTTCTGTCTCCATAGAAGGCGTTCCAACCGTCGCTACGGTGAGTTCGGTGCATTCTAAATAACATTCAGATGGTATATTTTTACCATAAGAAAAAGGTGTTACGACATATTCTTCGGTGTAAAATGCGTTCGTTTTTTCTATCCCATCAACGAGGTAATAGCTTCTGATGCAGCCTTTTAAGACAAAAAAACTTTCATTTGAAAACGCCCCTTCTTTGAGCAAAATCGTTCCTTTTTCGTAAGTTCTAATGAGTGCGCTTTCAACAATCGCCGTTTCCACTTCTTTAGAAACAGTGACGTATTTTGAAAGGTACTTTATCATGTCATTTTCCATTCAACCAATTTTTGTAATTCTAATAACATAGAGATTAATTTCAAAGAACAAATTTTCATTTATTAGGGCATATCATCCAGTTTTTCGGACGAAAATTAGGCTTTAATGGGTGAAAATACAAGGGGTATAAAAAAACATCGGTGCTGTTTGAACCCCACCGACGTTTTTTTTGTACTAAATGAACCGCACACATTCGTAATTTACACATTCGTAACGTATATGTATTGAGCATTTTATGAAAAAATTACCCCCCTCAGTATTTTGGGCTAAAAACTCTTGCGCGATGCTTACACCTAAGTCATGTGAAAAAATATGCGTTTCGCTGATGTGTAAATGCTTTAAAAGCGCGTTGACAATGCCACAATGTTCCTCATAACTGTACTTGTGATTTTGTGGTTTGTCGGAAAAACCCATGCCCAAAATATCGAAAATCGTAACTGTGTAGTGCTGTGTTAGGACTTTGAGCATATCTGCCCACTCATGGCTACTGTACGGATAACCGTGCAAAATCAACAAGTTTTCGCCTATTCCTTCTTGAAAATAGAAGATTTGATGCCCTTGATAATTGAGATATTGCCCTTTGTTTTTCCAATTTGTTACGCCTTGATTCATCATGTTCTATTATTTGAAATTTTGCGCCAAAAAAGTAAAAATTAAATCAAAGTGTCTATATGGTTCGGTATGTTTGCCTTCAATAGGAATGTGTTCGTAGTTGAACTTGAATTTATTATTTTTCAACCTTGCTATCATTTTTTCAGCCATGGGCGTTGAAGGGCAAATTTCATCTTTCGTTGCCGACATTAATAAAACGGGTCCTCTGATTTTTTCTATTTTTATCAATGCGTTACGCTCCGCTATACTGTCCTTTAACATGGCTTCAAATGTACCTCTTAAATCGCCTTTCATTAAAAACGGTACGGCATCTTCATTCACAGGAACAAAGGGCAATTCTTTATTTTTATATGTCCAAGTTGACGTTGAAAAATGGTTGGTATTGCCTGGAAACGTGGCATGACTTGCCACAATTCCGACGACACATTTAATGTCTTTGTAGTAACTTCCTACAAGTAGTGCCAAGTCTGCGCCTCTTGAACCGCCTATAATAGCTATTTTTCTTTTGTTAACTTGCCGATTTTGGGTGGCAATTTTGATGGCATTGTGTACGTCCTCAATCGCTATTTTTTGCAAAGTATCGGGCGTACCTTTTGCTCCAAAATAACCAATTGCCAAAAAAGCGTAGCCTGCGTCGAGGAATTGGTCTCTTATTTTTTTCCAACGGTTGCTTGTCCAAGCGTTACCACCTTCTGCACCCGCAAGACCAACAATTAAGGGTTGATTGTTCCCTTTTCCAAGGTATAATATACTTTCGGTATTGGGTGTGTTTAAGACCGTTTGTGCCGAAGATTTGAAAAAACAGGCTGCGAAAAACCCTAAAATTAAGAACTTGAATTTCATCATTAAACTTTTTTGATTGTGAATTAAAGCCGCAAAATGGGGCTATTCACGGGTCAAAACTTTTGACCTATATCAAAAAATCACTTTCGCGCTCTTATTCTACTCAAAGTCTCCTGGGTTATGCCTAAGTAAGAAGCCACCATGCCAAGCGGAATTCTATGGTGAATGGCAGCGTACGTTTCTATAAAATGCTGGTATTTCTCTTGTGCTGTCGTAAATCTTAATGACGTAATGCGTTCCATAAAGTGTCCAAAAACAGTTCCCATCGAAAGCCTTGAATAACGTTCCATTTCTGGAAAATTATCCAATAAATAGACAAGGTCATTCACATGAAGGCAAAATGCCTGTGCATCTTCAAGTGCATCAATGTAATAAATATCTGGTTTTCTCGTCCTGAAACTTCTGGGCGAATTGCACCATTCGTCTTCGGCTGAGAAGTATTCGCTCACTTCTTTGCCGTCTTTTATGAAATAAACCCGTAATAAGCCTTTCAGAATGAAAAAACTTTTTGTACACACTTTATCCGCATCATGGACAAGTTCACCTTTTTTGAAAGAGACAACATGAATTCTATTCGTCAATTCACTTTTTAAAGCAGTAGACACTTTGATATAGCTTTCAAAGTGCTGATATATCATATCTTTTGGTTCAGTCATTTTTATTCAATAATCGTTTTTATGGTCAAAATACTGAGGGGTCTCTTTTTCTAAAATTTATAAATATTCACGTAAGTAGTAAGAGTGAAATAATCGACATTTTTTAAAATTTCATAAAATATTGATTATCAATGTATTCAACTTTCCAAAAGTTTAAAACTTTTGGAAAGTTTGTGTCTATTATTTTAGTCTAACTACTTATTCGTTAGAGATTAGAAGCCCTTTAAAATAATCCGTCATTTTTTATTTTTTTTATCTTCAACTATTGTAATCTTTTTAAAATCCCCACCGCCACCATCCCCGACAAATATGCCCAATTTTCCATCCTGTCTATCGGTCAATCTATCTACCGCTAATGCGGGGTTTTTGTCTTGATTTATGTAGGCTTTTACCGTTTTTTCGTCAATAACTAAGCGCATTGTGAACCAACCGTTGGGATAAGGCGGGTTAATAAGTTGCTTTTCAAAGACGGCATTGCGCATTTCTCTCAGCTTTTTCCATGTAAAAACGGGGTGTGAAATATACTGAACCGAGTGAATACGGCGAACGGAATCCGTTGCAAAAAAATTGAACGGGCGGCAATAAACGGCCTCAAAAGTACTGTCGTTTTGCCCATGAAACGCGACGCCAATAAAACTGCGTTGCAAGAGGTCTTTACCACGCATTTCAATCTCAATTTCCCCATTTTTAAAATTTTTCAGAGGTAGCCAGACCAAGCCTTCGCCCTTGCTTTCGGCGAGTTGCATAAATTGGTATGAGCCTTCGTCAATCGCCATTATCTCTCGATTGATGGTTTGCAATTTTCCCTGAATTTGAAGGTCAAAAAGGTTAAATTCTTTTTGCTTTTGAGCAAAAATAAAATGGGGCAGAGCCAGTAAAATAATGAGTTTATACATTGGCTTACAATTGATTACGTATATTCTGAATACAATAAATAAAGACACTAAAACCGCCTGTTTAGCAATTTAAAGGCTAAAACTAAGGTTTTTTCAATGCTTCAATAATTATTTTATGGTCTTCTTCATCGTGTAATCCTGAAACTATTATGATGGCAACCATGCCAACACCCTTCACAAAGATTGGAATAGAACCGCCTTTTGCAATATAATCTTTTTCATCCAGTCCAAATGTTTTCTCCAATGTCATATTCCCTTCTTGCAAATCATTTTTTACACTTAGAGAACTTTCCTCAAATCGCTTAACCACATTCGCTTTTCGCCTAAGCCAATTGTGTTTATCCATTGGCAGGCTGTCGTCAACATATAAAAAAACTGTATGGTGTAATCGCATGATTTCAACGGCGATATGTTGATGCCGCGTTTTCGCCAATTCAATAATTTTTGACCCCATTTCAAGCGCCATTTGGTTAGAAAAACTGTCCAATTCTATTTTTTTGACCACAATAGTCTCGGTTTTATTCTGGGCCATTACTGAAATATGTATTAAAAAAGTGAGTATTAAAATCAAGTATTTAGTCATCATTTTATCGAATTTTAAAAGTTACTTACAATAAATACTCGAATAATTACCCCCTCAGTATTTGACCCTTTTTTACGCTTTCAAACACGTCGGAGGCAATATTCAAGCGCTGCGAATGAGGAAAAGAAACAACTTTTTCATGACTTTGTTAAGCAATTTCCCATAACGAAGCAGTGATAATTTCAATGTATTAAAAGCTGTAACCCAAACTGATATTGCCAAAAAAAGCGGTATTGGCAACGCCAATATTATTCGCTTTGTGGATTTTGGTCGGTTTCATGGCTTGAATATGCTCCAACGTCGGTTTTCGGTCAATAAAACTCGACAGCGACGTAACAAAATCGCCTTCGAGAGCCACCCAACGCGTAATGTCTGCGCCGTCGTTGTTGTAGAAATACCGAAAAGCACCTTTCGTGATA
Organism: Saprospiraceae bacterium; assembly: GCA_043764555.1. Classification (GTDB taxonomy): domain Bacteria; phylum Bacteroidota; class Bacteroidia; order Chitinophagales; family Saprospiraceae; genus JAAFJT01. The sequence goes on along the minus strand of JAYUKJ010000775.1, from coordinate 24,116 downwards.
AAGCCAATGCCCTTCACCGTCGCGCCTTCTTCAATGAAAAATTGCCCCGTTGTGAACGTGATTGTATCCGTAAAAATGGCTTCAATCTCTTGAATATCAACGGCTTGTAAACCTAATTGCGTTAAAAATTGTCGCATATTTTTAAAAATACCCCCCTCAGTATTTTAGTGATTTTTGCTCATTTACGCCCATTCGACAACGAAAATCGTCCACCAATCGCGAAAAATGGTAAAGCAATGACGGGTTGTGGACTGTACGTTGATGCGCCCAATTTTCGCTTATCTGAACCCGATAAATTGACCGAAACACCGTAGCCACCATCAATGTACAAGTATTCTTTGAAAGGAAACCACCGAAAACCTACCCGTGTAACCAAATATAATTTCGTGAATGTTTCTTTTTTTTGGCTTGCATCGTCCGTCACATTGTACCAATCGTAACTTAAAATTGACCCCGCATAAAAACCTTTTCGGTCTTTTCTCAAAAACACATTGGCGAAAATTTCGGCAGCCGTATTTTTCGGAACGGTTACGCCTTTGGCATCTTTGAAAATCGCATCTCGAAACGTCGGTGTGAGTTTGGTGTCGAGATAAATAAATCCCGTTTGAAACCTTGAAAATTCGACGCCCAAACCGAAGCCGTAGCCGTCAAAAGCGAAAAATTGCGGGTTGATTTCGGCAAAAACCTGCCATTTCTGGGTTTCAGATTTTGCGCGGATTTGATTGTCGTAAAATCGTCCGAAAATATTTTTATTTTCAGATTGTGCGAAAACCGTTGTTCCGACGATGATTGTGGCGAACGCCACCAAGATAAAATGTCTCATTTTTTACTATTTTTAGTTATTTAATGAGGCAAAGGTGGGGCAATGCGCTTTTCAAAAACGTTGACTATTGTTAAGACTTTTGCTTTTGGAAAACGCGGTTTCTAATACGACTCAAACTTTCGGGACTGATGCCCAAAAAATTGGCAATGTATTTTTGTGGCACGCGCTGAAACAAATCGGGTTGCTTTCGCATCAAATTTCCAAACCGTTCTTCGGGTTTTTCGGACGACAACGACATCGCAATTTCGGTGGCACGTTGTGCAACGTTTTCGGCCATCAATCTGCCAAAAGTTTCATATTTGCGGCACTCGTTGTACAGTTTGTACAAATTTTCCTTTCGGATAATACAAACCGTCGTTTCTTCCACGGCTTGCAAATTCATAATGCCTGAAGTATTATGCGTAAAACTTTGAAAATCAGTTGCCCATGAATTTTCAAACGACATATCACACGTTTTTTCTACGCCGTCTTTCACGTGAAAATGCCGAATCGTTCCTTCAACGATAAAGCCGATGAAGTTGCAAATCTTCCCATCTTGAAGCAAAAATTCCTTTTTTTTCAAGTATTTCACCTCAAAATGCGTATCAATAAGTGCCAATTCTTCATCGGTTAGCGGCACAACCGCTTTGCAATAAGTTTTAAGTGCGTCGTACATTTTAGTTGATTTTGATTTTGATATTGACGGGTGTGTCTTCAAAACCCGTCGAATTTGTCTTGTTTATGGTCATTTTTTACGTTTTTTTAGTAAAAATACTGAGGGGGCCTAAAATTGTTTTTTAACAGTAGCGCGACCTTAAGGTCGCGTTACATTCACTTATTCTTTCTAAAAATTTTCATAACAAAAGGATACACATATTCATGAGCAATAAAACTGATACCAGTAAACACCAACGCAATAAAAGTCGGTAAAATCGCCCCAAAAGTGTACGTCAAACCAATGACAAAACCTAAGAAAAACTCGGCGCGGTATAGCGGAAAAATCAACGCCAAAAGGAACAATCCTTGAAAAAGAATGCCGTTAATATCAGACTTATCGGTTATGAAGCAATAAGCCATTGAACCCGCATAAAGGAGTCACGCAACGAACAAAAGAGCGACGGTTTGCAATTGTTTGGGCGATGCAACGGTGTTGCTATGCGTCAAAAATAAGCGTTTTTTTAAGCGATTAAGCGTAAAACTGGTCAATAAAGGCAATAACAATGCGCCCCACCAATTAGAAATGGATGGCATATCTTTTCGCGCCATGAAACTATGACTTGGCACGCCGCCGTGGAAATGTTGCCAAACTAACAAGACCCAAATGCCGACACTTACGGCTGCGACAAGGACTAATCCTGTTTTTCTGAATGCAATTGGGTTCATAATGCCTCTTTTTTATTGTTTTCAGATTGTTTGTAGCCTAAAAAACCTATCCAAACCGCCACCAAACCGATAGCGATGTAGCCGTTTGAAGACAAGTCAAAAAGTTGAAAAATGACAATCCCCAAACTGCCCACAACCCACAACGCATCAAGTCCGCTAATGAGATTGACAAAGCGTTTGTCATTTAGCTTTTTTAGAGCGACATAGCCCACAAATACAGCGAAAATGAGCAGATTAATGCCCAAAATCGGAAAAATATAGGAGTTTGTAAGGTTGAAAAAAGTGTTCAATGCGCTTGAAAATAGTACCATTCCTAAGCCACTTACCGCCGAAAAAAGGCTGTTAATTGTTAAGTATTTCTGCAATTCTTTCATGTTAAAAAGTCTTATTTTTTTGAAAAAAAGGATTGATTTACGGCAATTAAAGCGCAAAACTCCATCAAGTTTTTATCAAACCTCTTGACTTTTGTTAAGAAATTTCTTTCGGATACGGCTCAAACTTTCGGGTTTCATGCCTAAATAGGAAGCGATATGTTGTAAAGGCACGTTTTGGAGCGTGTTCGGTTGCTCTTTTAGGAATTTCAAATACCGTTTTTCGGCGGAGAGCGTTGTCCTATCAATAATTTTTTTGCGCTCTTCTTCAAACGCTTTTTGTAGCACCAACAACTCGTGTTTTATGATAATTGGACTTTTTTCAAACAATATATCTATGTCATCTCTTTTGCATCTCAAAAGTTCGCAATCGGTGATGCACTCGATATTTTCGTTGGTAACAGTGCGGTTGACGAAGTGATTATACGACGCAAAAAACCTTGAAGAATGGTTCAAATCAACCGTTATTTCATTGCCCAAATCGTCGAAATGAAAGTTTCGCATATAACCTGAAACGATAAAATACAAGTATTTTGGCACTTTCCCCTGCGCTTCGATTATCGTGTTTTTGGGAAACACAACAGGCTCAAAATATTGGTGACACAGCTCTTTTTCATAAGCTGGCATATGCATTATGGCTTCTATGAATGCAATAAACTTTTGATGCATGGCAACTTGATTTTTAGGACCCCTCAGTATTTTCAGTTAAAATATTGTTTTAAGAAGAACAATAGTCAATTTTTCAAGGCACGAGACCAATTTTATTGGGCGAATGCGGCATTTTTATAGATTAAACGCCAAAATACGAACCTGCCCCGAGACTATCGGAGATGTCTTATTATTTCACATTCATCATAAACAAAGCCGTAAAAATGATAATGTCTTGCACAAAATGAATGCCCCACGCCATGCCCAAACCTTGGGTTTCATACGTCACTTTCGATAAAACGTAACCCAACATACCCGCCATGATGATGCCGATAACGCCACTTGGAAAACCATAAAAATGAGGTATGCCAAACAAGACCGCCGACATCAACAAAACGGTCATTTTGGGAGCAATATTCATTAGATTTCCATGAATCGCAAACCGATAAATCAACTCTTCCGACAAGGAATTGCTCAATGAAACGAGTAGAATAAATGGGATAAAATACGGCTTGAAATTGCCCAAACTATTGGTGTATTTCACGCCCAAAAACATAAATAAAGCCGTCGCACAACTGATGAAAAACAGCAATTGCAAGCCATTCGTTTTCCAACTCGATTTACCATTTATGCCAAGCCATTTTTCTTTAACAGCAACGGTTTCGACTGCCCCAAACGTCCATAAAACCTTACTTTCTGGGTGCATTATCAGTGTTAACAACGCCACCAAAAAGGCGATTGAAAAAGCGTACAATTGGTATTTCAGAATGCCGTTGATGAAGGCATTTTCATGGATTGTCCAAGCCATTTTACTTAACACAGCGTTGGCTGAAACTAAAAGGACAGTGGCAAACGCCACAATAATCGCGGTAATAAAAACTTTCATTTTATCTTTTTTTTATTGAATTTATGGGGCAAAATTCGATAAAGGAAAGCTCGTATCAATTACCATTTGGTAACTAATGATTCGTTATTTCATGCCGTATTCGACTCAAACTTTGAGGCGTAATGCCGAGGTAAGAAGCGATGTGTTTTTGCGGTGTACGTTGCAGGATTTCGAGTTGTCTAAGCTGCAAATCCACGTATCGTTCTTTGGCAGTTTTGGTGAGAATGTCGATTTGTTGTTGCTGTTTGTGAATAAATAAGGCTTCGGCAGCGAATCGGGAAATTTTGTCGCCAAACGCCGTATTTCGACTCAAAGTGTCAAAATTCGCCTTAGAAATCCTAAAAAGTTCCGTATTTTCAAACAAAACGACTTCAATTGGCGACAATTGCTCCGTGAGAAAAAACATATAATCGCCGAAAAATTCACTTTGATAACATAAATCCATGCAGACAAAATTGTTTTTGTTCCAAAGAAAAATGCCGCCCGAACCGTGCAAAATAAAGTACAAATAATACTCTTTTGACCCTTGTTTTTTAATAATTTGGTCTTTGGTCGCATGGATTATTTCACCCAATTGCGTAAAAGATTCCCACGCTTCAAGCGGTGCGGTGAAGTAGGCGTCAAACGCTTTTTTGATTTTTTCAGAAGTGGTCATATTGTTTTTATTTTTTAATGATGCAATTTGATTACTGAATCTATTTTCGCTCAATAAAATAGTCGAAGTAATGAAATTTATAGACAAAATAGGCCCCCTCAGTATAAAGCCAATTTTTGCTCATTTTTGAGAGAAAATGGGCTTTATACTGAGGGGTCCTATTTTTTTTCAAAAGGCAAGTAAAAAAATTTTATTAAAAAAAAGCGGTTAAACCTTGATAATCAAAGGTTTAACCGCTTTTTTTTATTCTAACCAAAAGACATTCTATTCTTTAACACCAATGTAGTTTTTCTCTTTGATATAAGGCGAAATAGCCATAAATAAGACGGCCGTTCCTGCGCAAATACCCGTGAAAAGCCAAAAGAAAGCGGCACCTTTGAATTGAGCAAAAAAGCCACCGTGTTCGATACTTTTTTGAATCATTGAGACCAACACATTACCTAAAGTTACCATCAATAAATAACAACCCATAATCGTTGATTTCATGCTCGGCGGCGACTGCGTATAGGCGTATTCCAAGCCCGTGATGGAGACCATAATTTCGCCCGCCGTCAAGATAACGTAAGCCAATAATTGCCAAGAGATGCTCGGTGTTTCACCCGCGTCGATGCGTTCTTGAATCAACGAAATAATAACAAATGAGAAGGCCGTTACGACCAAACCCGCGCCAAATTTGCGCATTGGCGTGACATTTACGCCCAATTTCCGCAATCCAGGATAAATGCCGAAAGAAAATAACGGAATAAAAGCCAAAATCAAAATGGCATTTACCGCGCTGATTTGCTCCGCTTCCCACTTGATACCCATGAAATTCAGGTCCATACTTTTCGCCTGAATGACCCATTCTGATTGATTTTGGTCCCACAATGCCCAAAAAACGGGGATGAATGCGAAGACCGAAAACACGCGCCAAACGGCTTTCACGCCTTCGATTGTTGCGTCGCTGTATTCTTTTGCGGCAGCATCAAAACCACCGTTTGTCAAAGCGTAGAGGTTGATGCCGATGAAGTTGCCCGGCTTCGCAAACCACTGTTTTTTGAAGATAAAAGCGACGATAATCACGAGGATTAACCAACAGAAAATGACGGGTCCCGTGCCTGCGTGTTGCACTTTGTCCCAATAAATATAACTCGCCACGAGTGTCGCGAAAGAAGTTGCGAAAATCACTTTTTTGTTGTCGTCGCCTTTCGGCGCAATCTTCACGTAGCGGTCGCGACCTGCGTAGAAAAACGCAATGGCAATCGTCATTGCGATGGCGGGAACGCCGAAAGCAACGGCTGGACCGTAATTTTTATTTAAGTAAGGAATCAAAAGAATCGAGAGAAACGATCCCGCGTTGATGGAAAAATAGAAAGCATCAAAGGCTTTTGACAACAAATGACTGTTCGTGTCGTCAAATTGGTCACCCACGTTTGCCGACACGCAAGGCTTGATGCCGCCCGCGCCCAAAGCGATAAGCATGAGTGCCGATGTGAACAAGGTTTCGTTGGTCGTCGTACAGGCAAGCATAATATTTCCTAATACATAAACCATTGATAAATAAAGAATTGTCTTATATTTTCCCCAAAACCAATCAGAGAGCATACCGCCAAACAAAGGCAACAAGTAACTCATGGCCACAAAGTCGTGCGTGGCACCATTTGCGGCAGCAACGGCGGCTTGACTGAACTCCTCACCCGCCGCGGCGGGATATTTGGCGCTGAAAAATTGAGAGACCATAAACGTGGTCAAAATGGCGCGTAAGCCGTAATAATTGAAGCGCTCTGCGGCTTCGTTGCCGATGATGTAAGGAATCGCCGATGGCATTTTGTCGGACTTAATGACTTCTTGTCCCATATTCTTTCTGTTTTTTTTATAAAATTGGATTGGTAAAAAGTTAGCTATTCGATTGTGTTGCTATTAATTTTATGATGTTTTTGAAGGCTAAAAGTATATTTTTTTCCGTCAACCACGTGAATTAGGCATTTTTTATTTGGAAAAATTTAGTTTAATAGATTTGACAGCTTTTGAAAAGTTATCAAATCTAAAACAAAATAAAACCGCCGTACCAATTGAAGTTGGAACGGCGGTTTGAGTTTAGAAGATTTGACAATTTTTTAAAGTTATCAAATCTAAAATATCTTAATTCTTAGAAAAACGCGCTTGATTAACCACCGCACCCGTTTTATCCAAAAGGCGTAATTGGTACAAACCCGCGTTTAAACGGCTAATATCCAACTGGCTTGCCGTCATTTTGTTCGACAAAACAAGGCGACCCGCCAAATCGTAAATTTCTAAGGACCCCTCAGTATCGAAGCGGTCGGAGGCGATATTTAAACGGTCGTTTGCTGGATTTGGGAAAATCGACAATTGCTTACCACTTGCCTTGACATTCACGGAAACAGTTGCCGAATAGCTCGATTTGCCGTCATTATCCACTTGTTTCAAGCGGTAATAATTGACGGTTGCCAAAGGCGATTCGTCAACGAAAGCGTATTTTGTCAACTTTGCCGTCGTGCCATTTCCTTTGACTTGACCAATTTTCGAGAAGTCGCGACCATTGCCGCTGCGCTCAACGTCGAAGTAGCCGTTGTTCTTTTCAGAAGCGGTTAACCAGTTGAGTTTCACGGTGTTTTGCGCGGCTGTTGCGTCAAAATTCGTCATTTCTACGGGAATAACCGTGAAAGTTGAATAGTATGGACCACCAGCGATAGTACCGAAATTGATGGGGGTTAAGGCTTGCACAGCGGGGTCACCGTCTTTAAAATTACCCAAGCCGTCTTGCCCTAACTGATTATTTGCATTGGTTGTTAAGCCTGGGATTGTGATGTTTGAATAGTAGCCCGTTGGACTAACAACAAATGCAAATGCTTGAACAGACAACTGAGCAGTATTCGGTAATCCGAGCGCGGAGAATGGGATTTTCATCTCAAAGCCTGCATTGGGATTAGCCAAATCACGTTTGAAAGCGATATCAACGCCCGGAGATGCGAAGAAAGTTCCGTTCCCAGCGTTCACTAATATAGGAAGTCCACCTTGTTCTGCATCACCCAAGTAAAACTCTGCTGGCGTACCGACTTTTTTACCAGCATTCACGTAGCAGTTTGTTGGGCTACTTCCTGAATTGAGGGCAAACAAATAGTCCACTTCAAAGCCTGTCTTGAAATGATAATTCATGTAATTTTTTATGGCACCTACTGCCGCTGGAAAATTCAAGTTGGTTCCTGCCGCTGCACCCGCTACTATGGATGGATGTGACGTACTCGTGAAATTAAGCATCAAACCAATCGCATTCGCATCAGACATCATGTCGGGTAAAAAACCCGTAACGCCAATGTAAACAACACCAGAAGATTGAGCAACTTTGATAGAGGTCGCGTCAATCCCTGCGCCGAAACTTGGCGCTGATGTCCCGCGTGTCGCCAATGTCGTGTAAGCTGCTTCATTCAAATTGCCATCAATTGTAATTTGTCCGAACACTGTGCTTGCCGTGCAAGCGATAAAAGAAAGGATTGTAAATAATTTTTTCATAATTGAACTATTGTTTAAAAAATGCGTGATAGAAATTTTTTATTCATATTAAAGCGCCAAAAGTACGCGTTCAGTTTGTAAAGTGTATCAATTACAATAAGAAAAATTTATTACACGTTCGTTAGCAATGTAAAATTTCCCCATTCGCTTTTTGAGCCATTTTTATGCCGTTATACTGAGGGGTCCTTTTTTTGAATTAAAAATATGTAAAAAAAATATTTGTTTGAAAAACAAAAAAGCACGACACTTGCACATTATTAAATCATACAATTGTTAAAACGCATCACTATGGAAGAACCGAAAAAAGAAAGTGCTAAACGGCTCAAAGACCACGACATCTTTGTGCGTGGCTTGTTTAGCTACAAGGAGTTTGTCCTAAAAATTCTCTTTTTCATTGTCCCCGAAGAATTGAAGCCATTTATAAATTTTGATTCTTTAAAAATGCTTTCCGACGTTCATATCAGCGATAAATTGCTCTTATCGCAATCGGATACAATTTATGAAGCGGCTTTGAATGAAGCGACTTTGGCAGAAAATGTTCGACAAGACAAACATTTACCCCAGTTTCGTTTTTGCTTTTTGGGCGAATTCAAAAGCAGTAAACCCGCCGAACCCATTGATTTTCAAGTAGATGAGTATATAAGAAATATCCAACGCAACGATTTGCAAAATGGACGCCCGCCGAGTATTGTCCTGCCGATTCTACTTTATCACGGCACGACAGCTTGGAAATATAAGCGCCTTTATGATACTTTTGCGCGTTATTTGCCCGATACGCTTCTATCGTATATTACTTCACCCAAGTATCTCATTATTGATTTGCAAGAAATGAGCGATCAATTGATTAAAGATGCAAAGGATTTGGGTGAATTGCGCGCCGCATTTTTAGCACTAAAACACGCTCAAGATAAGCAATTTTTTATTGATAATTTCAGCGAAATGCTTAACTTTGTGGACAATTCGCAAACAACCCTACTTCTCGAAGCATATGTCAAAATGCTTTTAGAATATTTTCAAAGGCGTTCAGGCTTAGACAATCAGGCATTCAAAGAAATTTTTGAACAATCAAAATCTAAATTTAACATGGCTGCAACGGCATCAAAAACCATTTTCGACAGCATTGAAGCTAAAGCTAAGAGAAAATACCTCAAAGAAGGTATCAAAGAAGGTATCAAAGAAGGTCGCATAGAAGCGGAGCAAAAAATGGAAGAAACCAATCGAAAAGCGGTTTTGGCACTCATTCAAATCGCTCATTTGACAGATGCTCAAATAGCTGAATCACTCGATTTACCGATAGTTTTTGTGGAAACTATTCGGAAAGAAAGGGTGTAACCTTCAAAATACCGTTTTATACTGAGGGGTCTCTTTTTTAAGTGAAAAGTTATAAGTGAAAAACGAAAAATGCCGATAACGTCTTGCTTGACGTTATCGGCATTTTTAATTCCTTCATTTTTCACTTTCAATTTAAACAATGTCTCCGTACAAGTCAAAATCTTCTGCTTTCGTAATCAACACATTGGCAAAATCACCAATCCGAACGTAATTTCTCTTCGACGCTTTGACCAATACTTCATTGTCAACTTCGGGCGAATCGTGTTCCGTTCGACCGACGTAATAACCGCCTTCTTTTCGGTCAAAAAGGACGCGCAATTGTTGCCCAACTTTTGCTTGATTTTTATCGAAAGAAATGTCTTGCTGAATCGCCATCAAACGCTCGGCCCGCTCAGCTTTAACAGCGGCGTCCACATCATCGGACATTTCGTGAGCCGAAGTATCTTCTTCGTGCGAATATTGAAAAGCACCGACGCGCTCAAATTTCATGTCGGCAACGAAGTCGCAAAGGTCTTGAAATTCCGCTTCCGTTTCGCCTGGGAACCCGACTAACATAGTGGTCCGAATTGCAATGTTTGGCACTTTTTGACGCGCAATCGCAATCAATTCCCGCGTTTCTTCCTGCGTAATTTGGCGCCGCATTCGCTTCAAAACGTCGTTGTTCGCGTGTTGCAAAGGCATATCCAGATAGTTGCAAACCTTCGGCAAACGCGCCATAACGTCAAAAATTTCGACGGGAAATTTCGACGGATAAGCGTAATGCAAACGAATCCATTCGATGCCTTCCACTTTGTGCAATTCCTCCAAAAGGCGCGACAATTCACGCTTTTTGTACAAATCCAAGCCATAGTACGTCAATTCTTGGGCAATCAGCATGATTTCTTTCACGCCCATGCGTGCCAAATTCTTAGCTTCTTTAACTAATTCTTCAATCGGACGACTGACGTGACCGCCGCGCATCAACGGAATCGCGCAGAACGAACACGTCCGATTGCAGCCTTCCGCAATCTTCAAATAAGCGTAATGTGAAGGCGTCGAAATCAAGCGCTCGCCGATGAGTTCGTGCTGATAATTGGCATTGAGTTTTGCCAACAATTGCGGCATTTCCATGGTACCAAAAAAGGCGTCAACCTCGGGAATATCGGCTTCCAAACTGTCCTTGTAGCGTTGCGACAAGCAACCCGTGACGTAGAGTTTATCAATTTTTCCTTGATTTTTACGGTCGGCATAATCTAAAATCGTGTTGACTGATTCCGCTTTCGCGAGGTCAATAAATCCGCACGTATTGACGATAATGATGTTCGCCTTACGTTCAGAATCATGCGCAACGTCAAAATCATTCGCTGCCAATTGCGTCATCAAATTCTCCGAATCCACCGTATTTTTTGAGCAACCCAAGGTAATAACATTTACCTTATTTTGCTTTAAAGTCTTCGTTTTCAATATTTTATACTTTTAATTAATTTTAATAATATTACCTCTTAGGTACCAGAATTAGTCTTTGAAAAGTTACCGATGCTATGCGCCGTCCCAGAGGAACGACATATTTGTAACCGCCGATTTCAATACGGCGGGACTTAATTATGGTGCGTTCCTTTGTCTCGGCGAGACAACATCTTAAATACAACGTGTTGTCTCTCCGAGACAAAGGAAATAATTAGCAATCCTCACCCGCCGATTGAAATACGGCGGTTATAAATATCTTGTCCCTAACGGGACACCCTCGTAAATTAAACACTCGAGGCTACGGTTTAACACTTAGAATCTAATTCCGCCGCAAAATTACACTTACTCAACGACAAAAAAGGGACCCCTCAGTATAAAAGCGTTTTTTGACCCAAAATTGAGCAAAAAAGGGCGTTTATACTGAGGGGTCCCTTTTTTTCAGATTGTGCATTTAATCCGTTTTCCAAAGCGTTTTATTTCAAACTTTTTTCCCCTTTTTCGACTATCTTTGCGCCGCATTTTACAGAAAATTGCACTTTTCCATTCACCTTTTAAACCAATCAAAAGAGATGACGATTGAGCAACTGAACGGGCTGAAAGACCGCCTGACAGTATTAAGGAGGTATCTTTGACGTCGCTAATGCAGAACGCGACATCGAAGACCTCAAAATAAAAGCGGGCAATCCCGACTTTTGGTCAGACGCTGAAAGGGCGCAAGAAACAATGAAAAAACTCCGAACACTCGAAAAACGGGTCAAGGATTACGGCGAAATCCAAAACGCCGTGGACGATGCAGAACTCGAATTTGAGCTTTGGAAAGAAGGCGATTCGACGGAAGAAGCCTCAAACGACTCCTACGCAACGGCGTTGAACATCATCGAAAACGTTGAATTCAAGATGACTTTGAATAAACCCGAAGACGAATTGAATTGCATTTTGGAGATAAACGCCGGTGCGGGTGGCACGGAAGCGTGCGATTGGACTTCGATTTTGATTCGGATGTATCGAATGTGGGCGGATAAAAACGGCTATAAAATCTCAGAATTGAACAGCGTTGACGGTGATGCGGCGGGTTTGAAATCGGTCGAAATTTCGATTGAAGGCGAACAAGCGTATGGGATGTTGAAGTCTGAAAATGGCGTTCATCGGCTCGTGCGGGTAAGTCCGTTCAACTCGCAAGGCAAGCGCATGACATCCTTTGCGTCCGTTTTTGTGCATCCGATGGTGGACGATACGATTGAAATTTACGTCAATCCTGCGGACTTGAGTTGGGACACTTTTCGCGCTTCGGGTGCGGGTGGACAGCACGTCAATAAGACCGAATCTGCGGTGCGGGTGAGGCATTTACCGTCGGGAATTGTCTGCGAATGTCAACAAGACCGTTCGCAAATCAACAACCGCGCAACCGCCATAAAGATGTTAAAATCAAAGCTTTATGAAAAAGAATTGGAACGCCAAGCCATGGAACGCGACGCTGTGGAAGCCCAAAAAATGAAAAATGAATGGGGCAGCCAAATTCGCAGTTATGTCTTAGACGACCGCCGCGTGAAAGACCACCGAACGGGACATCAATCGAACCAAACCGATGCCGTTTTGGATGGAGATTTGACCCCGTTTTTGAAAGCTTATTTGATGAATAAAACCGTCGCCGCGCAGACGGGAGAAGATGAAGATTATTAGAATTTTGGGACGGATTTCAGTCCGTGAATAAAATAAAAAGCCGTTTCGTGGTTCACGAGACGGCTTTTATTTTTAGAAAATTTGAGAAAAAGGGACCCCTCAGTATTTTGTTCAACTTTTCATTTTTTATCCATTTCAAAAGAAAAACACGGATAAAACTACTTTTTTCACAAAGAATTAATCTACTTTTGCGTCGCTTTTTGAAGCTAACAAAGCTAATGAAAGATTCACGTAATCTAATTTGGTAACATTTTAAATTCTTACAACGACATGGCAATCTATTTGTCTAAAGAAAAAATGGAAGAAATCTTCCTAACTTACGGCGGCGACGCTAAGAATACAGGTTCGACAGAAGGTCAAGTAGCCCTTTTCTCTTACCGTATTGCGGAATTATCTAAGCACTTGCAAACCAACAAACAAGACCACGCTTGCCGTCGTTCGTTGTTGGCTTTGGTAGGTCAACGCAAGCGTTTTTTGGCGTATTTGCACGATAAAGACATCGCTCGCTACCGTGCTATTTGCGTTAAATTGGGTATTCGCCACACGTAAATTGGAATTATTGGTTGATATTTTTCGGTATTGATTGATATTTTTAAAAGGAATAAAAAGCCGTCTCGATTTACTCTCGGGGTGGCTTTTTTAGTGCTTTATACTGAGGGGTCCTTCGGAATAAGAATTTCTAACCGAGATTTGATTAATGCCTAAAATGCACTTAATTCGCCCATTATTTGACAACTTAAAATTTATTTGATGAAGAAGATTCTTGCTTTTAGCCTATTATTTGCCTGTTTTGTAACACTCAAAGCGCAAAATCCACGCGAATACGCCAACAATTCCAACGCATGGTTGATGTATTTCGGAACGCACAAAGTTGCCGACAAGTGGAGTCTGCACCTTGAAGCACAAGTGCGGCGAAGCGATGGCATAAAAAATCCACAGCAATTGTTACTGAGAGGTGGTTTGAATTACCACATCAACCCGCAAGCGACCGTCACGGCGGGCTATTGCTTCGTCGAAACCAATCCTTACGGTGGTTTTCCCGTCAAAAGTGATTTTCCCGAGAACCGCATTTGGGAGCAATTGCAATTGAAAAATCAAGTCGGCAATTTTGAATGGATAAGCCGTTTTCGATTGGAACAACGCTATGTGTATGCGCCCGTTCTCGTCGGCACGATCTACCGAGCGGGTGATGCCGTTTATACAAATCGCTTTCGGTTGCTGAATCGTTTTTCGATACCATTGAAGGGTAAAACAATCGTTGATAAGTCGTTTTACCTGTCCGTTTTCGAAGAATTTATGATTAATTACGGTAAAAATGTCCAATTTAATCTATTTGACCAAAATCGACTTTACGTGGCTTTGGGCTACAAATTGCCTAAAATAGGGCGTTTGGAAATCGGTTATTTGAACCAATTACTTGTCAAATCTGACGGTAAAAAAATCGAAAATAACAATACGTTACAAGTGGGATTGAGTTGTAATGTGGATTTAATGCGAAAGAAAGGGTAGGTTTTGGTACTTTATCCCCTTAGTATTTTCACTGTAAATACTTGAAAATCAACAATTTAGCTCAAAATACTGAGGGGTCTCATTTTGAAAATTAAACCATTATAAATCCGAATTAACTTTCAATTTTTTGCCCCACAAACGTTCTGGGTAAATGACCAATTGAATAAAATTAAACTCTAATTGGTCCAATCTCACTTGCTTTCCATCGGGCATATTGACGCCTAAATTAGGTTGCCAACGCAAATTTGTCCGCAAAATCCAGCCTTGCAAATCGTCGGGGCGAATGTCCCAACCAAAAGTAATACCCGCTTTTACGCCCTTGAAACTGCCCGAAACGGGTGTTTTTGTACCGTCTTGCTCATTGACCGTCAAGTTTTCGTAGCTAACATTCGGTCCGATAAATGGCAAAAAACCGTGATAATCTCCCAAGAATTTATAGGCTTCAAAAGTCAAGGCTTTGCGCTGCACTTTGTTCGTCAAACCGTAGCCTTTTTCCGTTCCACCGTTTGCCCGATACGCCAAATTGAGGTGAATATCTGGTTTGTAGAAGTAATACCCAAGCCCAAAATCTAAGAAAGCCTTGAAACCATGTTTGCTCAAAAACGGCGAATTCTCTTTCAAGTAACTCGATTGACCAATATTGAAAGCTGATGATGGACCAACAGCAACCGAAAAAGCGTTCAGTTTTTTAGCTTTTGCCAAAGCATCGGTTGTCGTTTTAGTTTTGCCATTGACCCAATTTCTTTCCGCCCCAACCGTTGTTTCGAGCGTGTATTTGTAGGTGGCATTGAACATCAATGTCGGCAACTCAGCTTTGCCAATGACCGTGCGAGAGATGAAATAATCGAATTTTTTGTCATAATTATACGTCAAACCCAACTCGAATTGGTGTTTTCGACTTGAATAATTCAGCCCCGCCAACAACGGATAGTAGGTTCTGGAAACCGAACCACCGTCATTTTGGCTATGCCCAAACGGAGCCATTGACACACCGACGTAAGGACGTAACTTGTTGGATTCTATGGCAATAGGATAATATTTGGCTAATAATTCAGCCCCGTATTTCATGCCGTTTCCGTTTCGGTACAAAGGAATGCTGACCGCAAAATCCGCGTGTCCCCAAAAATGCGTTCCACCAATGTAAAATGCGGTCGTATTTGCGGTACCAAATTGATAATCTCTCACGCTACCATCGCTTGCGATTACCTGCGTTTTACCCGCATTTGGCGTCATCGTTTGGCTAATGCCCAATTCTAATTGTGCAAAACGATGTCTTTTTTTGCCCCACGACGGGTTGTAAACTTGCGCTGAAACGCTTGAAATAGACATAAAAAGAAGACAGAAGGCGATGATAAGTGGTTTCATAAATGGATATTTTAATCGTTCTTAAATTGAATTAAATTATTTATGAAACAAATGTAGGACGGGTGCTTTCGATGCGCTTTTTTATTGAACTGAAGGGACGGATTTAGGGAGTAAGGTGTTGAAATAGCAGACCCAAATTCGAGATTCAAGGTAGGATGTCTCTTTTCGGCATTTTTTGAGGCTATTTTTTTACTTCTCGAACAATTCATTTAGTTTTGTTTTTTTAATAAAAAACACCTTTAACTTTGTGTGAAATAAAAGTACAGAAATGACAGCTACTCAAATTAAATTAGAATTATTTCGTCAAATTGACGTCCTGCCCGAAAGTATAGTGGTGGAATTAAAAAGCGTCGTGCAATCCTTTTTGCAACAACGTTTTAAATCGGTGCAATTGACAGATGCTGATATCAATGGTGCTGAAATCCAATCACTTATAGAGAATAATGCCGCTTTTGATTTTTTAAAAGACGAAAACGAGGACATATACTGTGATGCTGATTTGAAAGTAAAATATTAGGTTCAACTACATAAACATAACTTTGATGAAAACAGGCACAATTGTCCTTATCCGCTTTCCTTATACCGATTTGACGTCTTCAAAACGCCGCCCTGCGGTCGTTTTATCTCAAGTTAGCCTCCACCACTCCGACGTTATAGTTGGTTTTATCTCGTCTGTTTTACCCACAGAAGTATCGAATACGGACTTTGTATTGGATAAATCGCACGATGATTTCGCTTTGACAGGCTTAAAATCTACGTCCGTTTTCAAAATGGATAAATTAGCGACCTTAGATTCGTCTATTTTTACAGGTGAATTGGGTGATGTTTCTCCGAAAACCTTGGCTAATCTGAAAGATTGTTTAAGAAAAGCGTTGAATTTGAAAAAAAAGACCCCTCAGTATTTCAGCCTAAAACGCCTTACTAAACCGCCGTTTTTTATTCATCGCCTCCACGCCCTTTTCAATCCCGAAAGGCGACAACGGAAACATTTCAAACTGTTCACTTAGCTTAATAATTGTATTTGAGTTCGACCAATATTTTTGCTCCGTTGGGTTCAACCAAATAATGCGCTCAAAATGGTCTTTGATGCGTTGCCACGACGCGATACTGTTCGGCGTTAGTTCATAAGGTCCCATATCGGCGTCGCCAATGATGAAAACAGCGTAATTTTTATCCAATTTGCACAAAGCATCCACCCGTTCTAATTGCGAATACGACCGAAATTCGTCTTTATACACCTCACCATAAATTGTATTGTGAAAATAATAGGTCTTCAAATCGTGAACAAAACGGCGTTTCATTTTTGAAAAAAGTCGTGTTACGGCGTCCACATAAGGCGACATTGACCAGCCGCCGTTGTCAATGAGCAACAGCACTTGGACTTTTTGGTCAATCTTTTCGCGCTCAAAAGGAAGGAAAACGCCGCCATTTTTGACACCTTCCGAAATCGTCATGGGAATGTCCAAAAACTGCTCAACTGACCCCTCTTCAATGCCTTTCAGAAATGCCAACGCCACATCTACGGTATCATCGTTCAAGATTTTTTTCGTGTCAACGGGGAAATAATTGCGGTCTTCGAGAACCGTCCGCGCCATTTTTCCGCCGCCGCTTCCGCCCACCCGAACGCCGCCGTCGCCCGCACCATTGTGCCCGTAGGGCGAATTGCCACCCGTGCCAATCCAATGACTACCGCCCGAATGTCGCCGTTTTTGTTGCGCAGCGACTTGTTTCATGCGCTCCAAAAGCTCCTCAACGGAGATATTGTTGTAGTCCGCCATCCGTTTTATCACTTCGTTTGGCGCATCATCGGCCCCCTCAGTATCTGCCCTATTTGGGTCGTCATTTTGCAAAATATCTTCACCTTTCAACATATTTTGGATGTCAAAAGACGTAAAATGCACGTCGTTTATGAAGTCATTGACCAATTCTTTTATCTGTTCATTGTTCAACTGTCGCTCCAATTCTTCTTCGGATTCATTGTTGTTGCGCCAATTTTTGAAGGCTTCACTGCGCGCAATCGCGTTGTCCAAAGACTCGCCTTTTTTGATTTGGATGTCCAAAAAGTATTGATAAAACGCCGTCGTAAATGGTCCAAAATCCTTCGGTGAATTTGTTACCAAGCCTTTTAGCAATAAATACAAATCACCCAAAGTTTGCACAAGTCCGCGCTCAATGCCTTTCTTCAAAAAAAGCAAAGTGCGGACATCGCCTTGTAAACCGTTGTCTTTCAAGTATGTAGGTAACGAATTGAACATTTTTTAATTAAAAATTAAACGTTTTTTTTGGAACACATAGACACATAGGAGACATAGTTTTTTCTTTTAAAAAGGGCTGTTTTAAAGCGTTTAATATAAAATTCTATGTGTCCTATGTGCCTATGTGTTTCAAAAAAAAGTGGCTGTTAAATATTAAACTTCTGTTTTATTTTTTTCAAATCGTTTTGCGATTTAATCAAAACGCCCATGCCTTCTTTCTTTTCAACTTTCATTAAGGCTTCTTCCAACGAAAAGTGTTGCAAATATTTCAACCAATGCAACAATTCTCGCGTCGCAGGTGCGCGTTCCAAACCCATTTTTCTCAATTGATAAAAAAGGCTCATGCTGCGTTCCAACAATGCGCCTTCGATGCGTGGAAAATGCTTCCGCAAAATCGTTTCCATCATCGGCGGCTCGGGGAAATTGATGTAGTGATAAATGCAACGCCCTTTGAACGCCGTTGGCAACTCCTGTTCGCGGTTGCTCGTGATGACAATGACGGGCATATTTTCCTCCGATGCTTCGATAATTTTACCCGATTCGGGCATAATAAATTGGCGATGACTCAAGGCAAACAGCAAATCGTTGGGAAATTCGCGCGGTGCTTTGTCAATTTCGTCAATCAACAAGACCGAATGTGGGTGGCTAAAAGCCTTTGCTGCCGGTCCCATATTGACGTAATCGTCCAGATTTTCGGTGCTGCGACCGCCGCTACTGAGGGGGTCTAAACCGCGCTCCGAACGCTGAGCATTGAGGACTTCAATTTGCGAATCGCGGAGGTATTTAACGTGGTCAAATTTTGCGACAAATTGCTCAATCGAGCTTTTTGAGCCGACAGGATAGACAAAAAGCGCGGTATTTTCGCCTTTTGCGAACTGAATCGGCAATTCCGTTTTACCCGTTCCCGGCTCGCCTTCTATCAATAAAGGCATCCCTAAAACCCGCGCAATGTGGAATGCTTGGGCTAATTCCGGGTCGCAAACGTATTGCTCCGAACCCGTCCAAATAGTTGTTAGTGCCAATGTTATGAATTAAGAATTTAAAATTATGAAATAAAATGAGCGCAAAAATAGGTAAATAATTGAGTTGAGGAAAAAATTAAGACCCCTCAGTATAAATGCCAAAAAAGCCATGAAAACACGTGTTTTCAAGGCTTTTTTGGCATTTATACTGAGGGGTCTTTTTTAAGCCGCTTTCGCAGGCAAAACTTTAGATTTCACAATGATTGCCTCCATGCCATCAAGTGTTTCTGTAATCTGTTGTCTATCCTTTTCGGTACCGCTTGCCAAAATAAAACGAACATCTTCGACAAGGTTTCCCATGTTCAAAAATTTAGCAAAATCATCGTTTGATAAGCTGAAAAGATAGTTTTTAAGTATGTCTAATTGTTCCGCTTCTGTCTTTGCGGTTTTATGCTTTTTCAAAAAAGATTGATAACCTTTCATTTTTTTATTATTTTTAATCGTCTAACAAATTCTGAATGTCCCTTTTCAAGCGATTCATATCATCAAGCACCGTATCTCGCCATTCTTCAAGCTGTTTTCGCCCACCAAGTTTAAGAATAAATTCGGTTTCAAGCAAAGAAGATAGTATGAGTGATTGCTTCTTGGTCGTGTAAAGTTGTTTTGTTCTCTTCAGTTAATTATTGTTTGTCTTTCATTGTGCATGATTTTACCCTACAAAAATAGGTGGACAAATTGAGTTTTCAAATTTTATGATATTCTAAAAGTATGGTCAAAAGTAGTTTTATTTTTTCATTGAGCAAATATTTTATAAAATCCAAAACCCCTCAGCATTTTGAGCAATTTGGAGAATTGGATTATGTTTGTACCTTGCTATTAAAATTGAAAGATTTTCTTTTAAAAAACGTCTTTAGGTTTGACAGCTTTCAAAAAAGCGCCCAATTTTAAAAAATCTATTTTGCATTTTCAACGTCAATAATTGTTCTATCTTAGCGGCATGAGTAACGAACCCAACATCGATAAGGAACTTGAAAACCTAACAGAAGAACAGCGCAATGTTCTTCATTCTCTGCGTTCGTCGCGGGTTGTTTTGCCGATTTTGCTCGGTTTAGGCGCCGTTGCGTGGCTCGTTTTGCGCAATTTCGACGCCTCCAAACTGCGCGACATTAACTGGTCGGCCAGCACTTTCATGTGGATTGTAGTCGCAATTCTCCTCTTAATACTGCGATATATGGCGTTTTCCGTGCGGATGTGGATTCTCGCGCAGGGTCATTTTTCGTTCCGAAAATGCGTTGAACTCATCATGATTTTTGAGTTTAGTTTGTGCATTACGCCCACAACGCTCGGCGGCTCAGCGGTGTCGTTGTTCGTTTTGACGCAGGAAAAACTGTCGGCAGCGCGCACCACGACGATAGTTTTGTACAAAGTTGTCTTGGATACACTTTTTTTTGTTGGCACTTTTCCGATTTTATTTGCCATAAATGGCGCGCCGATTATTCGCCCACACATGGAAAGTTTATTTGATTGGAACTGGGAATCACGCATATTTTTCATCTCCTACGCTGGCATGATTTGCTACGGTTTTTTCATTTTTTATGGCTTATTTATCAATCCCAAAGTCATGAAAAACGTCTTAGTAAGCGCGACCAAATTGCCGTTTTTGAAGCGTTTCAACGCCGCAATGACCAAACTTGGCGACGAAATCATTTTGGCTTCTGCCGAAATGCGCTACATCGGAAAGCGTCAACACATCGCCGCTTTTGTGGCTACATGGGTGGCTTGGACGTGCAAGTTTTTGCTCATTTCGGCGCTTATTTACGGCATTGACCGTCCAAACATTGATTTTACACGTGAAGTTTTGTTGTATTCCCGTTTGCAATCCATGTTTATCATCATGGCATTTTCGCCGACGCCTGGCGGTGCGGGTTTTGCCGAAAGCCTGTTTTATCCATTTTTATCCGATTTTATTTCCAACTTTGAAGTCGCCACGGTTATCGCTTTGATATGGCGATTAATGTCCTATTATGCCATGTTGGCCATCGGGGCGGTCATTGTGCCAAACTGGATTCGGCGCGTGTTTTTGGTCAATTTGAAAGATAAAAAAGAGAATGCGGCGAACAACTAAAGACCCCTCAGTATCAAGCCGTTTTCGGGTTCAGATTTGGCAACTTTTTAAAAAGTTGTCAAATCTGAATGCCTACGAACACTAAAAATGAGAAAAATACTGAGGGGTCCTTTTTTTGTAAAAAAAATGAAACCATTGCGTGAATAAACCGAACAATTCTACATTTTCATCACGAATTTCACCATCTTCGTCCTTTAATACTAACCGACTGAAACAATCTTCTTTACCTTTGCGCGCTCAATAGAGGGCATTCCATCGGTGTTTTTCTGACAATTAGCTTGTTAGAAAATTGGCAACGCCACGAAAGAGACCTTTCATGCGTTACAATATGCCATTAAAAACAATACATTTAATGATTATTTATACTGCATTTGCAAATTAAAGAACGTAAACATTAAGAGAAACAACTTAATTCTTAAACCCATATAAAAGTGTATTAAAAAAAAAAAAATGAAAAAATAAAGGCGAATTCTCGCCTCAATGCGCATTTATTATTTTTGAGACAACTAAATTATTCAATAAACAATGCAATCATTACAGTCAAAATCCAACAAAACCCTCATTCTCTACTTCCTTTTGTTGCTTTCCACGGCAACATTTGCCCAAAAAACGTCCGTTCGTGGACAAGTGATTGACGCTAAAACGAAGGAACCCATTTCATACGCCAACGTCCAATTTGACGGCTCAAACATCGGCGCAACGGCCGATATTGACGGCAATTACTATTTTGAAACCAACGAAACGGTTTTGAAAGTAAAAGTTACGTCCGTTGGCTACAAAACGCAGCTGTTGCCGATTGTGCAAAAGCAAGCGAATACCGTCAATTTTCTACTCGTTGAAGGGTCGAATGATTTGACGGAACTCGTTGTGCGCGTGAAAAAATACCGCAATAAAGGGAATCCCGCCGTTGAACTTATCAACAACGTGATTGCCCATAAAAAAGCGAATCGAAAAGAAGGATTTGATTATTTTTCGTATAAAAAATACGAAAAAATCCAGTTCTCATTGAACAACATCAATGAGAAATTCAATAACAATATTGTCATGCGCAAGCTGCCTTTTTTGCGCGACAATATGGACACCAATAAGGCGAGTGGCAAGGTGAATTTACCGTTTTTTCTACGTGAAAACCTATCCGACAACTACTATCGCCGCAAGCCGAAATCACAAAAAGAATACATTCGCGCTGAGAAAAATACCAATCTGAACGGCTATTTAGACAATGACGGTATTTCACAACAGATGGAAAATCTCTACCAAGATGTTGATATTTACGATAATGCGATTAATTTATTGACCGTTCAATTCGTTAGTCCGATTGCGCCCGTTGCGCCCACAATTTACCGTTTTTACATCATCGACACGGTCATTTTGAAAAAAACACCGTGCATTCATATGTATTTTGCACCGCGCAACAAAGAAGACAAAGCCTTTATTGGCAACATTTGGATTGCCTTGGATTCGAGTTACGCCGTGCGGAAAGTGGAAATTGGCATCCCATCCGACATCAACCTTAACTGGATAAACGCGATGCAAATTTCGCAAGAATTTGATTGGGTAAGCTCGGAAGATTCGCTCGGAGGGACCCCTCAGTATGACACCGTTTCCATCATAAAAAAACGCGGTCTAATGCTCTCAAAAGACGAAATTTTCATGGATTTTGGCTTCTCAAAAGGCGACAGTGCGAAGTCTATTTTGGGTAATAAAACCACGCTCTACGAAAAATACACGATAAATGAGCAGCTGCCCGACAAGTTATTTTCACCCGTTCCAAAGGTCATTAGAGACTACAACAGCGGCAATCGAACGGAAGATTATTGGGTAGAAAACCGATTGGACACATTGACTAAAAAAGAACTCGGCATCATTAAAACGGTTGACAGCCTCAATAATTTTAAGCCATTTACCCGCTTTATGAACCTGATTCGCGTCCTCACGTCGGGTTTTGTCAACACGGGCAACGTCGAATTTGGTCCCATCGGTGCTTTGGTGAGTTTCAATCCCGTTGAAGGTTGGCGGACGCGCATAGGTGGCAAAACGAACGAGCGATTCAGCAAACATTTGCAATTAGACGGCTACGTGGCGTATGGTGCCAACGATAAATTGTGGAAATGGAACGCCAATATGCGCTATTCTTTCGGCAAAGATGGCTACCTAAAATTGCCCTTAAATCAGGTGCGGGTTTGGCAACAATACGACGCGCGCATACCCGGCCACGACCAGCAATTTGTTATTGAAGACGCCTTGCTTTTGTCGCTTCGACGCGGTGTTAACAACAAAATGTTTTTAAACAAAACCTTAGGATTTGAGTTTTTACATAAAAATGATGCGGGAATGACTTACACTTTTTCCGCAAAACAGATGAACATCGCGCCGCACGGCAATTTGCGTTTCGATTATTCGGACAAAGATGGTAAAGAGCAACGCAGACCCGATATAAATGCAACCGAAGTGGGACTCTCGATTAGATACGCGCCGAATGAGCAAGTATTCGTCAAGGCAAGTGGGAAAAAGAAGCGCATTATGAACCGTTTTCCCATCTTCACATTGACCTACAACGGCGGCGTAAAAGGTCTTGCGGGTGGCGAATATAATTACCAAACCCTTCGTTTGAAAGCAGAAAAAACGTTTTATATATCACCAATTGGTCGCGGAATCGGCGTGTTTGAAGCGGGTCAAACGTGGGGACAAATTCCTTATCCGTTGCTTGCGGCACACCGTGCAAATCAAACGTATGCGTATTTATTAGAATCTTATAATTTGATGAATTTCTTTGAGTTTATGAGTGATAAATTCGTGTCGGCAACCTATTTTCACAATTTTGGCGGCTTTTTCTTCAACCGCATACCGCTTATCAAAAAATTAGATTTACGGGAAGTTATCACTTTCAAAACCCTTTACGGCACAATCGGCGACCGCAATCGGCCCAACCGAGAGAACAATTTGCTCAACTTCCCGAGGGACGAACGCGGTATGACGTTAACACAATCTTTAGAAAAACAGCCGTATTTTGAAGCGAGTATCGGCATTAGCAATATCTTCAAATTGATTCGAATTGATTACATCAGACGTTTGAGCTATCTGGACACGAAAACGCAAAATTGGGGCATTCGAGCGAACGCGAAATTGGAGTTTTAAAAAAAATAGGACCCCTCAGTATAAAACGCATTTTTCGCGTAAAAAGCCT
>JAYUKJ010000774.1:0-2630 GCA_043764555.1 Saprospiraceae bacterium | reverse complement strand
GTAATTGGCGACGGCGGCGCGTATTTAAAAACGGTTAAAGCATACGTTTTAAAACACCATTTAACGGCTCAAATTTATTGGTTACCAAAGGTTAATTTCGCCGATTTACCAGCAATTTATGCCGCCGCAAAAGCCTTGATTTTGCCGTCTTTTTTTGAAGGTTTTGGCATCCCCATTATAGAGTCTTTGTGGTCGGGAACACCCGTGATTACGAGCGAAAATTCGTGCTTTTCGGAAGCGGGCGGCGACGGCGCTTTATACGTGAATCCCACTGATTATCAAGCACTTAGCGCCGCAATTTCTACAATAAACACCGACGAAACGCTCCGAAATGACTTGATACTGAGGGGGTCTAATTTTGTTCAAAAATTTCATGGAAAACAAATTGCAAATGACTGGCAAGCGCTTTATAAAAGTCTTTAAAATATCCATCATTATTAGCATTAAAAAAGCCTTACCAAACGAACGTTTGGTAAGGCTTTTTTAATAGAAAAAAACAGCTCTAATTTTTAATTTTCAATCCTAATTTAGCGCCTTCTTCCAACATCATTTTAAACGCTGCGTCGTAATCACTCGAAATAATGCCGTCCAAAATAGCTTCTCGAATGGCGGTTTTAATAATCCCAACCTCGCGTGACGGTTGAATATTAAATGTTTCCATAATAATTTCACCCGTAATCGGCGGCTGCCAATTGCGAATTTGGTCTTTCGCTTCCACTTCAATGCATTTCTGTTTAACGACTTCGTAATTTGCCAAATAACGCTTGACGCGGTCGGCATTTTTGGACGTAATATCGGCTTCGCACAGCAAAAATAAATCTTCCAATTCTTCGCCCGCGTCAAAAAGTAAGCGGCGAATCGCTGAATCCGTAATATTTTCGTTGGTCAAAGAAACGGGTCTGTGGTGCAGTTTTACGAGTTTTTGCACGTATTTCATGCGGTCGTCCATCGGTAAACCGAGATTTCTGAACAAACGCGGCACCATCGCGGCACCCACTTCTTGATGCCCGTGAAATGTCCAACCTTCCACTTTATCGAACCGCTTTGTGGCGGGTTTTCCGATGTCGTGAAACAACGCCGCCCACCGCAAAGTGACATTATCGGTGTGCCGACTGATGTTGTCAATCACTTGCAATGTATGCCAAAAATTGTCTTTATGTCCGATGCCTTCCCGCGTTTCAGCGCCTTTTAAAGCGACCATTTCGGGAAAAAACACGGACAAAAGGCTCGAATTGAACAAATATTTGAATCCCACTGAGGGGACCTTGGTTGCCATAATTTTTTCCAATTCGGAAATAATCCGCTCTTTTGAAATAATTTTCAGGCGCTCTCGGTAATCAAAAAGCGCTTTTTGCGTCGTTGCTTCGATTTGAAAACCCAATTGCGTTGCAAAACGGACGGCGCGCAACATCCGCAAAGGGTCGTCGCTAAAGGTGCGGCCAGGCTCGAGCGGCGTCCGAATTATCTTGTTTTCAAGGTCGCGAATGCCATCAAACGGGTCGATTATTTCGCCAAAATTCTCCTCATTTAAACTAACAGCCAAGGCATTTATCGTGAAATCACGGCGATTTTGGTCGTCTTCCAACGAACCCGTTTCGACGGTCGGTTTGCGACTATCGGCTCGATAACTCTCTTTTCGCGCGCCAACGAACTCAATTTCCACGTTTTTGCACCTAAACATTGCCGTTCCAAAACGCGCATACGTCACGACACGCGGTTGCGGACGCATTTTCTGCGCCACCGCTTCGGCCAACTGAATGCCCGAACCGAGACAAACAATGTCCATATCTTTCGACGGTCGCCCGAGCAGTCGGTCGCGCACGTAGCCGCCGATAACGTAAGTCGGAAAACCCAATTCGGTGGCGGTTTCAGTAATGACGCGGAAGATTTCGCGCTCGTGTGGTTGTATCTGAAAAATCATCTTTTATCGTTACGTATTAAACTTGGGGCGAAAATAGAAAATTAAAATTGAAATAAGAGACCCCTCAGTGTAAAGCGAAAAAAAGCCATTCAAACGCGCGTTTGAATGGCTTTTTTCGCTTTTATAGCCTGTTTATCTGTCCAATGTTTTTGCACCAAACGCTAACAATGCCTTCCGAATATTAATTAAACCCTGACGATTTAATTGCAATAAATCCACTGTTGCTCTACCCGTTGCCGCTTGTCCGATGATTAATGAGCAATCTTCACTCCATATAAAATGGGTTTTCCAATCTTCTTCTCTCGGATTGAAAAGCGCTACCGTAGCGTTTGTTTTTTTATCAAATCCGACAATAAATCCCCATTTAAAACTATTGCAACCATCGCACGCTAAAGCGAGATTAATTAGCTCATTCGTTCCTCCTGAAACAAGTGAGATGATGTGTTCAATATGGAAACTATCATGCGAATAAGACATCGGAAATTTGCAATACTCACAACAAAAGTGCGCCCGTTGTTGAACAAAAGTTTTCTCTAATAAGGTGAATTTACGCCTACGCATAGTTCGTTTCGGAGTTAAATTGATGACTTAATTTCTCGATATTGATGTGCCTAAGTTGCGCTAATTCGCCCATAAAACGAATTTTTTCGGCTGTTTTATCTTCAATCATCCCATTCAACAATATTAATTCATCTTTTTCGGACGGATT
>JAYUKJ010000773.1:0-2632 GCA_043764555.1 Saprospiraceae bacterium | reverse complement strand
TCGTCATTGAACCGACGCGCGCGACGATTTATGTGAATGGTGTTGGCTCAACGCATTCGGGTTTGGCCTTATCCGCTGTGGATTTTAGCACCAATGTTTCTCGGTTGATGAATTTTAAGGGTTGGGACGACCGCTACGTGAACGGCGCGATTGATGAAGTCTGCATTTATAATCGGGCGTTGACTCAGGCAGAAATCCGCGAAAAAATGCACCTCACGCGCACGTCTTCGACCGACGCCACGCTTTTGGCGTATTATCAATTCAATCCAACGGTGTCCGAAACGGGAACAAGCGTGGTTGACCGTGCCAATTTGAATCACGCCGTTTTGAGCAATGGTGCGAGCAAAACAACGTCGCTTGCGCCAATCGGCGGCGGCACGTCTTACCGCATGACGGTTAATTCGAGCGGCGAAAAAATCTTTACGGGAACGGATGTAAAACTCACTTTTCCAACCTCGGGAACGTTGCCAAATGGCGAATTGGTGGTTAGCCAAATCAACAACGCACCCGACCAAGTACCGTCGGCGGCTTTGTCCACGATGAGTCGGTATTACGTTGTTAGAAATTGGGGGACAAACGCAACTTTTGCCCCCCTCAGTAATTTGACTTTTGACAATCTCGGCGTCTTCGCTAACGCAACAACGGCGGCTTATAAACTCTACAAACGCGGCAGCAACGCCGAAGGCGCAACGTGGGGAACGTCCGCCGCGACCGCAACCGCGAGTTCGCCAACGACAAACGGCGGCTTTTTGACCTTCGGAACGGGCAACAATGTGACAAGTTTTAGCCAATTGGTATTGAGCCGCGAATCGGCTTTGCCCGTGGAATTGCTTGATTTTCAATGTGTTGCAACGAAAAATGTCGTAAATTTGAATTGGAACGTCGCCACGCAGCTCCATACTGAGGGGTATCAAATTGAGCGTTCCACGGACAATGGACAGACGTTTGAGCGCATTGGTTTTATGAAAGCAAAAACAGCGTCGGGTAAAATGGCTTACACATTTACGGACGAAAAACCGATTGTTGGCACAAATTATTACCGTTTGAAAATGCTCGACATCGACGGAAAGTTCGATTTTAGCCCCATTCGGACGGCGATACTGAGGGGTCCCGATTTGGATAAATTTTCGATTTATCCCAACCCCGCAAGCCGTTCGGTAACGATTGATTTGGCAACAAATCGAAAAGGGCGCGTCGAGATTGAGCTCGTGGACGCAGTGGGTAAATCCATCCTAAAAACGCAAGTCCCGTCGGATATTGGCACCAATCAATTCCCGCTAAACATCTCAAAAGTGGCCGAAGGGACGTATTTTTTGAAAATGACGGACGGACAAACGGTGTCGATACAGAAGTTGTTGATTGTGAAATGATGTTAAAGTTTTTCTTTTTGTAAATAAACGCTACTTTTTTTGAACACATAGGCATATGGGACAGATATAAAAATTTGAAAATCAATGAGTTAAATCCGTGTATCCTATTGTGTCTATGTGTTTTAAAAAGTGGCGATTAAATGTGTTAACCTACTTAACGATTTTTTTTTTAATCAAACTGAGTATTCTGATATGAATTTTAATCACAAAATTATTGAAGTTTGTGTAGCGCAGGCAAAATATTTATTGGAAGAGTTTCAGGAATTTTATCCATTCGCTTTTGGAATAAAAAAAGATTTGACTGTGATACCAATAATGACATTTGCGGGGGATGAATTTCCTAAGCCAGAGAATATTATTATCGAGTTAGAAAAATTACTAATATTTAGTAATAATTATAATAATTTCTCGGCGGTAGCCATTTGCTCCGACGTGCAGTATTCTAACAATAGTGCCACCACAAAATCAAATGCTTTAGAGATTAGAGCTGATTTTTTGAATGGACCTACGATAAATTTTTATGAACTATATGCATTGTCCGATACGTCTCTTTTTTCATTAAAAGGTGAAGTTTTAGAAAATGGTAATTTATTATTTTTCAATAAATAGCTTTCTGTAAATGATTCGTGCAGATTGAGGGCGACCGTGAAGGTAGCCCCTACAAATGTTTGACTACCAGACATATACGTAGGGGCGACCTTCACGGTCGCCCTTTTTGCACAGATTATTTACAGTAACATAAATAGTAAGGCAAGATGGTGGGGCGTATCTTTTGGGCGTTTTACGGCGATACGCCCTGCGTTTGATGCCTTTCATTTCAAAAAATAGGACCCCTCAGTATAAACGCCGTTTTTCCTCTTTTTGATGGGAAAACGGCGTTTCTTATGGGTTTAAAAGACATCTTTGCACGACGTGGACCACTGATTGGGGTGATGCAACTGATTTACACTTTGATAGCGACATTAATAATTTGTAGTCGGCAACTTTAGTTGCCGCGAAGTGATTGATAATCAAGATGTTACACGCGGTAACTAAAGTTGCCGACTACTTTTCAATGTCGCTATCAAACTGATTTTTTCCGCGTTTATGCTTTAAAAATCAGTGTAAATCAGTCCCATCATTCCAATCAGTGGTCTCATTTTTATCATCAAAAATCGAAATTATGACGCATTTTAAGTTGTTTTCAAGCATTTTTCTCTTGTTTACCCTCGCTGAATTATCGGCACAAGTGAAATGGTTTCCCATTCAAGACGCCGAAAAAC
>JAYUKJ010000772.1:0-2640 GCA_043764555.1 Saprospiraceae bacterium | reverse complement strand
ATAAATACCAACAATGCCATTTTTTCGGATTTATTGACGCTCAGTACCCAACAGCCAGTAGTCAACAATTTTAGCCGCATTTATTTTATTGGAAAAATCGCTTTCCAAAATCACTTTTCTGTCCGCGATTTGCTTGTTTGACAGTTGCACATTCATCAAACTTTCAACCAAAGCGCGCATATCACGTGACGTATTTTTAACATAACACAAGGACTCCAAACCCGTATTTTGAACCGTGTGCCGATTGACAACGCAGTGTCGGCCGCGATACAAAGCGTTCAATAATTTGAGTTTCATGCCCGCTCTTTGGAACGACATGAGGATATTTATTTGCGCGTTTTGAATCAAATTCACCATGTCGATGTCCGTCGGATTTGGTCGAATCGTCACGTTTTCATGCGCTTTTGCCAATTCTAAAAGCCGTACGCTTGGCTCTTTTCCCGCCACAACGAACGGAATATCGCGCCGTGCGAATACTTTTTTTATCAAATAAATCGCCGCTTCTTCGTTGTCGCTCACGCTCAATTTGCCGTGAAAAAGCACGTAATCACCCGTGCCAATTTTGGTTTCTACGGCCACGTTTGGATGGAAAGGCGGAATATAGACGACTTTGGATTGCTTCGCCGAAGCGTCTTTACTCGTCCGTTTTTCAATGCTTTCTTCAAAATAAGCCGTGTCGTCGGGTGAAATAGTTAAAATAATATCTGCATTTTTAAGTATTTGATTTTCAAAGGATTGTAGTTTTTTACTCTCGATTGAAAAATAAATTTTCTTCCAAATTCGGCTTTCCAATTTGTTCAAATTGCGGTAATATTCCCACTCGACATTGTGCATCCGAACGATTTTTAAGCGATTTTTCAACCGTTTTTCACCGATGTAGGCACAGGCGTGCAAGCCTTCAAAAATAATCGGCGCGTCGTCTTTCAACAAATTTTTGAGTAGGGCAGGAGCCGTCCGCGAACGCACAATGTAGGGTTGCGGACTCAACATACTGAGGGGTCCAATATTTCGCGGGTAGTAATGCACTTCGGCGCAATATTTTTCAAGCTCGGCTTGCGGTGTCCTTTCGCGGTACTGAAAGCAGTGCAGAACGACGGCGATACCCGCGTCGTGCAAGGCTTTTACTTTGTAAAAAACATCCATAACGCCCCCATAATCGGCGGGAAAAGGAATGTCAAAACTGATGAGGTGCAATCGATTTTTTATCATTTTTATTTAGTTTGAAATTTATTTCCAACACGAATTTTAAGTAGTTCAACACATATAATCGACACTTTTGAAACACATAGACACAACAGGATACATAGTTTTAACTAATTGATTTTCAAACATCTATATGTGTTCTATGTGCCTATGTGTTCCATAAAAAAAGTAGCGATTAAATATGTTGACCTACTTAATCGAATTTTACGCATTACACGAATTTCTTTTAGTTGTAAATCAATTAAATTTAACGAATTAATTGTCTTAGTTGATGTAAAAGAAAATCGTGAAATTTGTAAAATTCGATTAAAATTTGTGTTAAGAATTCGTAATTAATTCAGCGACTTCGCGTCCCGTTTTCATCGCGGCGTTCAAGGACGGATAAGCCGTATAGTCGCCGCATCGAAACGTGAAGTCATTGATTTTCAGTGAGTTATAAACGGGCGAGTCGTCAAAAAATTGTGGCAACGCTTCGGGAATGCGGTACGTTTTTAGGTGTCGCCAATGAATTTTATCGCCAAACCACGCTACTAATTCAGCGGCTATTTTCGATTTCAATGCGGCATCATTTAAGTCATTTTTACCAACAACACTCACCGAAATAAGCACTTTATTTTTGGGCGCATAATTGGGAACAGCGTCCGAAAGTACAATTAAATGGTCAATTAATTCATTTGTAGCAGCACTTGTATTTGTACTCGTATTTGTACTCGTATTTGTATTTATATTTGTACTCGTATTGGTATTTATATTTGTACTTATATTTGTACTCGTATTTGTACTTATATTTGCACTTCCGTAAGCACTTACGGAGTTTTTTTGATTAGAATTGACGATTAAAAACGAATTTTCGGGTTTTATACTGAGGGGGTGTTTGTCGCTTTCAAAATAGAGACAATCCGTTGAGTTAAAGTGCGTTACGATTAGCGAATTAGTTAAATAAGCGGCAGTATTGGCGTCGGTTGCAATGACTATTTTATCGGCTTCAATCGTTTCGCCATTTTTTAAATAAATCGTTTTATCAATAATTTTTTCAACGGGCGTGTTTAATCTAATTTGGTGTGGTGCAAGGTGTTTCGCAATTTGTTCGGGAATTGCTTGCATGCCGTTTTCGGGCAAAACAACGTCGCCTTTAGCAAATTGATTGAACAGAAATCGGAACAAAGGCGCGCTCGTTTCTAAATTTTTTTCTAAGAAAACACCTCTGAAAAACGGTCTAAAAAAGCGATTAATGATGGTTTCTGAATAGCCAAAATCTTTTAAAAATTCGTAAGTTGTTTGCTTTTTTGACGGATTTTTAAGGCTTAAAACATCAGGTTCCGCTGCATTTATGACGCTTAAATTGAGGTGCATAATTTTCAATTTATCCCACAAATTGCCAACGGGTGCCATCAAGGCTTGCGGTGCTGTCCAAATATTTTTCAAGGGATTGGGCAT
>JAYUKJ010000771.1:0-2644 GCA_043764555.1 Saprospiraceae bacterium | reverse complement strand
ACATCGAATCGCCTTTCATTTTGTCCAGCTTCCTTTGATGGCGTGATTCCAAATTAAGCTCCCTTTCAGTAATTTTTGACCAAAAATCCTTACTGCTTTGGGCATTAACAAATACAAGCACGCAACTAAAACACAAGGTTAATACGAGGGTACGAGGGTACGAAAATGTTCTTCATCTTTGTTATTTTTTAAAAAGTTCAAGAGAAATTATTAAGATAATAAAATGATTTATTATTAGGGCCTAAATTAATATGAAATGACGATTAGAGAAGTCGAAGAATAGGTTTTAGATACTGCTATTTTTTTGTTTATGATTAACGCGTATTGATTTTGGTTAATAAATAATTTTACGTAGATTAATCTTTGGTTTAGATTAATTTACTGAACGAACGTAGGAAAATTAAATTGATTAATTTTAATTTTCACAAATTCTATTTTTCATTAAGCGAGAAAATACCACATAAAGGTTAGGAAAAATACTGTTTGTTGCAATTTTTGAAAAATTTCATTTTTTCTTGGATTTTATCGCCAGCGAAGATTATCTTAGTCTTGAAGAGCGACATGAGCTATTAAATCACTATTTATCACCACAACAAAAAGAAGGCGTTATGAATACTTATCAAGCGTTGAGATACGAAGGCCGACAAGAAGGCTTAACTATCAAAGCCCGTTTGGTTGTTTTGCGCGGCCGATTTAGGGGCGCATCCGCCGATTTTTTGGCAGACCAATCTGAGTTAG
The DNA here is from genome assembly GCA_043764555.1 of Saprospiraceae bacterium. GTDB lineage: Bacteria > Bacteroidota > Bacteroidia > Chitinophagales > Saprospiraceae > JAAFJT01. The sequence goes on along the minus strand of JAYUKJ010000771.1, from coordinate 1,906 downwards.
CTCTGATTGAGGTAGAAAATATGTTCAAAAGTTACGATGAAGTCTATAAATTTTGGGCAGCTTCCCAAACGGACAAAAAAGCAGCTTTAGAAGTTGCCCATTTGTCTGAGCAAGAAGTACAGTATCTGCTCAAGCTATTCAACGAGAAGTTAAATTAGTGGTATTTTTTTCTTTAAAAATTCAAGGGACTTAAAAACGTTTACGGACGTTTTTAAGTCCCTCTTTTTTATCCGATATTTATTCCAACCGCGTTTTAAACTTCAACAAACTGACCGTCAAAAGCACCACCGTCATACCGCCGAGAATGGCCGTTTCGCGCCAAATTGAGCTGAAAGTCAAGCCTTCAATCATGACGTGACGGACGATGATAAAATACCATTTTGCAGGAATGATATTTGAAATTAATTGCATTGGTAGAGGCAAATTCTCCAACGGAAACATAAAACCACTGAACAAAATTGTCGGCATCATCAAGCCACCTAAAGCCAAAAACATGGCAACTTGTTGCGATTCAGCTATGGAAGAAATTAATAATCCCAACGCTAAAGAGCAGATGATATAAACAATACTTACCATAAATAAAAGTCCTAAATCCCCTTTAATCGGCAAGCCTAAAACATAGACGGCGAGCAACAGTATCGTCGTGAAATTGACGATGGAAAGCAGCAAAAAAGGCGTCATTTTGGACAAAATGACCCAAATAGGCTTCATTGGCGACACCAAAAGAATTTCCATCGTCCCCATTTCTTTCTCTCGAACAATCGCAACGGAGGTCATCATCGCCGAAATCAACATCAAAATCATCGCCATCACGCCCGGTACAAAATTGTATTCTCCACGCAACTGTGGGTTGTACAACATCCGCGTTTCGACGCTGATACTGAGGGGTCCTTCGGTCGGCGTTTTCAACAATTGCTGGTTGTATTCGGCAATAATTGCCCCGACGTAATTGATGATTGTCGTCGCCGTATTTGGGTCGGAAGCATCCGTAATGAGTTGAACTTGCGCCTTGTTGGTGTGCAACAATTGTTCACCAAAATTGGGCGAAAAAACGACTGCCATTTTGATGTGCCCCGATTGAAAAGCGCGTTCAATATCAGCAATTGACGTCAAATTGCGCTCAATTTCAAAATATTGACTCGCCGCCAATTTCTGAATGACCCCCTCAGTATAAACGTCTTTTGAGCTGTCCAAAACCGCAATTCGGCAATCTTTTACCTCATTTGACAGCGCAAAACCAAAGATGAGGACCTGCATTATCGGCATCCCAAACAGCACAAAAAGCGACCGTCGGTCGCGCAAAATGTGCAGAAATTCTTTTCTAATGAGCGTTGCAAATTGACGCATTTATTGTATTTTTGTAAAAAATTTAAAACATGGCTAAAAATAAAAAGCAATTCATCACCGATGCCAACGGCAAAATAACGGCAATTCTCCTACCAATTGAGGAATATCACGACCTTATTGAAAGCCTCAACGATTACAAAGTTGCTGCTCAGTTTTTACAACAAAAATTGGATGGAACGTTGGAAACTTATACTTTAGAAGAAGTAAAACAAGACTTAGACATACGTCAATTTCTAAATTAATTAAACATAAAACGCGCCAAAACAAACACCGCACAACCCGCAAAATAGCCCGCCGCCGCCAACCAACCGATGCGTTTTAGGTACCAAAAAAATTCAATTTTTTCCATTCCCATCGCCGCAACGCCCGCCGCAGAACCAATGATCAGCATCGAGCCGCCCGTGCCAGCACAGTACGCAATGAAGTGCCAAAAGGCGTTGTCTTGCGGAAATTGAGCCATATCGTACATGCCCATCGAAGCCGCCACCAAAGGCACATTGTCAACAATGGCGGAAATAACGCCAATAATAATCGCTATAACTTGTTGATTACCAACGTT
>JAYUKJ010000770.1:0-8974 GCA_043764555.1 Saprospiraceae bacterium | reverse complement strand
GCAAACCGACGATTTTGGTGATTATCGCCGTTCAAGTTGTGTTGCTTTTAGCCGCATGGTATTCGACGGGCGAATTGATGCCAAAACCGCATGAGGTTTTCAACGCACTGGGCAATTTTTTCAAAGAAGGCGACTTGGTACGCGAACTTTTTGTTAGCACGGGTTTGTGCTTGGAAGCGATGGCGATTGCGGTTGTTTTATCGCTTATCGTGTCCTATTTGACGGTGCTGCCCTTCTTCCGACCGACGGCTTTTTTGCTGTCGAAAGGACGCTTTTTGACGCTTGTTGGTTTGAGCTTTGTCTTCACTTTGATGGTCAATGGCGGACACAATTTGAAGGTTAGTCTGATGGTGTTCGGCATCTCGGTTTTTATGATAACTTCCTTGTTATCAATGATTAAGGCGATTCCAAAATCCGATTTCAACCACGCCCGAACCTTACGCATGAGCGAATGGGAAACCGTTTGGGAGGTCGTTATTTTGGGTAGAATTGACCAAGTATTTGAAATAATTCGTCAAAATTTTGCCATCGCTTGGATGATGTTGACGATGGTGGAAGGCATTTCGCGCTCCGAAGGTGGCATCGGGACAATGCTTTTAAATCAGAGTAAACATTTGCATTTGGACGCGGTTTTTGCGATTCAAATTGTCATTCTCATAGTCGGTATTTTTATGGACTATTTGATTGGCGTATTCAAAAACATCCTCTGCCCTTACGCTAAATTGATTTTGAATTAAAAATTAAAAATTAAAAATTAAAAATTAAAAAGGGGACACGTTGAGAATAAATTGAAAATCCAAATGGGAACACGTCGAGATTTAATTCTTAATTTTTAATTTTTAATTCAAAAAGGGACCCCTCAGTATAACGCTTAAAAATCGCTAAAAATCGCTAAAAATCGCTAAAAATCGCTAAAAAATATGACTTTTCCTTTTGAATTACGAGATACGCTCCTCAAAGTTGACAATGTGTCCTTGGCTCTGGGCGGTCGCCAAATATTGCGCGATGTGAATGTGGACATCAAAGACATCGTACGTCCGAATCGGCACCAAGGGCAAATTGTCGGTTTTGTGGGACCTTCGGGTATTGGTAAGACCAAATTTTTTGAGATTTTGTCGGGATTGTTAAAGCCTGATACGGGACAAGTTTTGGTTGGCGACCCATTGACACCCGTTTCGTCGGGACGCATTGGCGTGGTGCAACAAAATTATCCGTTGTTCAATCACCGCACTGTGAAGGGCAACTTGGAGGTTGCTGCCCAAAATGGCGATATTCCTACTGCCGACCGCGCCGACAAAATCCGCATTATGTTGGAACGTTTCAACCTCGCCGACCAAGCCAACAAATATCCTGCGGAACTCTCGGGCGGGCAACGTCAACGGATTGCGATTGCTCAACAGTTGCTGTGCAGCGAACATTTTTTGCTGATGGATGAGCCTTTTAGTGGCTTGGATATTTTGATGATTGACCGTGTGCGCCAAATGTTATTGGAAATCGCTTGTCAACATGAGCAAAACACGATTATCGTCGTCTCGCACGACATTCAAGCGACGGCATCTATCGCCGACACGCTGTGGGTCATGGGACGCGACCGCGACGAAAAAGGCAATATTATTGAAGGTTCAAAAATAAAACACACGTTTAATTTGATTGAACGCGACGTTTGTTGGCACGAAAACGTGCAATCGCGGAAGCAATTTAACGACGTGGTGAATGAAGTGCGGAGTTTATTTCCGAGTTTATAGATTTTTGGGGACCCCTCAGTATAAAAGCGAAAATCCTTGCAAAACGAGCGTTTTACAAGGATTTTTTTGACTACGAATTTCTATTATTTTCCTTTTTGTAAACAATCTGCGCATTTTCCCACGAACAGAGTTTTCTCTACGCTCAAAAGGCACCCTTTGGAATAAATCTATCGGGGTGAGCGTGTTTTTGCAGAAGTTAATTAATCTTCAAACCAAACTGTTTATACGCCTTTTCAATTTGGTTTTTATACTCGTAATACTGAGGGGTCGAAATTTTGTAGCGAATGGATTCCAAAAACTGATTGAGCTTTTCATGCTCCGTTTCGGTCAAAATATTATCGTCGAGAAAGACGTCCATCAATTTCAAAAAAACCTCATTTACTTCACGCGCCATCTGAACGAGTTTTGTTTTATCTTCCAAGAAACCATAGAAAAATGCCGCCTCATTGTAGTTCACTTTTTGCTCCAAAACGAGGTTGTCAAAATCCCTTTTAATTACATTTAGATTTGACACAATTTCGTCATATCCACGGCGTCTTGCGGCGAAATCGTCCATTAAATCATAAATTTTCTTCGTAAACTCTCTAATAAAGCGGTGTCTTTTGCGAAAATACAACCAACCCGCGATGCCTGAAATGATGGCAAAAGTTCCCGCTACGCCCAATTCTGAGGCAAAACCCATGGCGGCTAAGGTATTTACCGTTTTCCGAATTGGACTTGAATTGGCAATCGAGCCGTTGTTTTTAGTGGCATAAATTAAGGCTTCAAAATCTCTTTGGCGCATTTCCGACGGCGGTTTAAGCGCATTCACATGGTTTAAAAACAAGGTTTGAAGTGCCTCAAAATCCTTCGCTTGGAACTGTTTGCGCGCATCGCTCCACTGTCCAAGCTCGTAACTTGAGCCGTATTTTTCGGCAATCACATCGTTGGCTTTTTCAAAGAAATAAACAAAACGTTGCAGATTCACGGTGTCGTTTAATGCAGCGGACTGTGCTTCGAGCTTCGCCAACTCCTTTTTTAGGTCGTTGTACTGAGGGGTCCCTTTTTCCGCTGTTTCAAGCGCGATTTTCTTTTTGGGCAAGTCTTTTTCGACGTCTATGCGCTTGGATTTTAAAGACATCACCAATTCTTCGGCCGCTGGTGGCAAGATGATTTGACCGCCAAAACGCTTGAAATGCTCGTTGTTCATCTCAATTTTTTGCCCAACGCCCGCGTGGGTGATGCACAACAAATAAAAATTATCTGGTATCTTTGGAATTGTATCTTTTCCAAAAGCCACAACGAATTTAGGGTCGTCAAGGCGTTGCCACAACTCCGGTCCAAAGAGGGTTTCAGGATTGATTTTATCAAAATTATCAATAACGCAAACGAATTTTTCTGCGGGTTGCGCGCGGCAATTGTCCCAAAATTTGAGCAATTCGCCTTTTTGAAACGCGTTGTTTTCAAAATGCCCGATGTACCGTTTGTTGAGTTCAAGGTCGAATTGTGGGGCGCAAAGGATTTGGATTTTATTGCCACTATCGGACATCAAATTTGCTAAACGGTCAACTAAAGTTGAGTTGCCGCTGCCCGTTACACCCGCCACAATCGCGTATTTTTGTTCCGTTATTTTATTGAAATAGTAACGAAATTTTTCATAGGTCATGGTCGGTACGTAAGGCTCTGAAATACGTCTAATCGGTAATAGGTCGCCTTCTGGCAACTTTTGCGCGTGAAAAGCATTATAAAGAAGCCGTAAAGAATCCGTAGCTTTGTCGAGCATCAAAGGATTTTGGCGCAACAACTGCGTCGTTTCAGCCCAAAGCGGGTCTTTTTCGTTGCGAAAGCCGACAAAAAGTAGCCATATACTGAGGGGCCCTAAAAATATGAGCAGTAGTGGTTTTTTATATTTTTCAAAGGAGGTCATCATCGTCTCGTTTTTTGTAAAAGTAATATAAAGCGAAGGTAATTTTTCCATTTGTTTTTCAAACAAATTATTGAAATTTGACTGCCTTGTGGTGCTTATATCCCGTAAATTTACCCTAAAAAGGGCATGAAATTCGTAAAAAAGGTGTCAATACTGAGGGGTCTTTTCAGATTTTAATTTGAGAAATAAGACATTAAAGTTTAAAAAATCCAGCTTTCGTCCGTATGATTGACCCTTAGGAACGTGAAATGAATATAAAGCGTATTTTTGTACGCCCTACTTTTCGCTTCTTACCGCCACCTTGGGATGAGTACATCGTGCAGAAAAGGTAGCCGCGGCGCTTGGTCCGTAGGCAAAATATTATGTATTTGAAATTTGAAACGCCTACGGGACAAGCTCCGTGGCCACCTAAAAAAAACAGAATGAATCCGATTGAAACCCGCAACGCCGTTCGGCAATTAGTTGTTAAACACCGCTTCAAACAAGCCATTGACCGTTTACTCACTTGGGCCGACGCTACGGGCAACGACTGGATTGCGAGCGAAGCCAACCGTTTGTTGGATGATTTGGCCGACTTGCCCACGCGTGAACACGTGGACTTAGCCGACCGCATTTTTGCGCTCGCCGAGTGCGTCGTAACGGGTGGTTATCCCGAAATTGGCGGCAACGAAAAACCCGATTTGTCGGGCAGCGCCAGCAGCATCGAGTTCAGCGGCACGTCGGATGTGTCGCCCGAAATCAGCGGAATATCCGACCATCACGGGGGTATCAGTGAGGGGATGCCGCCGCCAACGGCTGAATTTGAGGAAGTGCCAATCACGCCGCAAAAAAGTAAAACATCGGCGCGACCGCCTAAAAATAGCGGCGGTTTTCCGACCGATAAAGCGGAGAAAATGCCGACAACGAGTAGCAAATCCAAGCCTGTTTTTAGCGCGGTACCGCCACCGCCACCGCCGCCGCCAGAATGGTTTGAGCCTGTTCCAGTTTCGGCGGCAACTGCCGCGCCTTTACCCAAGTTGGCGCCATCTGGTGCTGTGCCTTTACCCGTGGAAAAGCCGCAAATGGGCGGTTTATTGTACAATATTCCGTCGAAAATGAAGCAAAACGAAGACACGACGTGCATTGTGCGGATTGCTTTTGATGCGTTGCAATTGAAGACGGCAGATGATACTTTTTCGGAAGAAGTCGTCAAAGAAGTGCGCGTTTCGCGGTTGATGGAGGTCGAAATTGAGAACGAAGGCACGGAGGAAATCTTTAAAATCGTCGCTAAATCCGATAAGCAACAATCGCTCGATACGTTTGAGGCAACCGAGTGGCGTTTTGCCGTTCGCCCGTTGCTCAGTGGCAAGCAAAGTCTTTTGTTGAAAGTGACAATTGTTGAAACCGATGCCAACGGAAAAGAGTCGCGCAAGACGCGGGTTTTGGAAGAAAGTGTCTCGATTTCTACGTCAAAAACGAAAAAATCGCCTGAAAAAGTAGGAAAAACTGTTCCAAAAGCGGAAAATACTGAGGGGTCCTCCAAGGGTTTTTTATCAGCTGATTTGAAGCTAAAGGACTTAAAAACGTTGCTTTTCATGGGCGCAAATCCGCCTGGCACGCGGCTGTTGCAGCTTGAAGTGGAACACAGCCGCATTGCGACTAAAATCAATAATCGTTTTAGAATTGAGGTCGAAAAATTTTTGAGCGCCAGTGAAATTCCCGAATTAATCATCAGCAAAATTCCGACAATCATCCATTTTTCGGGTCACGGCAAAGACCCCGACGGCTCGGAACAAGGCGAAACGGATGGCACAACGCGCTTGATTGGCTTGCCCAAAACGGCGGATTCGGGCGGTGGTATTGTGGTTTTTGACGATACGATGCGTGGTTTGAAAGTGGTGGACAATGAGGCGTTGGATTTTATGTTCCAAAGCATTAAAACTAATTTTAATATTCCGATTGAAGTGGTCGTTTTCAACAGTTGTTATTCCGAATCGCAAGCCAAGGTGATTGGGAAATACGTACCTTATGTGGTCGGCTCGGCTCGGGCGATTGGTGACGATGTGGCGATTGCTTTTGCATCGGGTTTTTACTTCGGCGTGTCGCAAGGATTGAGCATCGAAAAGGCATTTAACGCAGGGAAAATGCAAGCAGTTTTCGCCGATAAAAATGCCAAAGACTTAATCGTTTTATACAAAAATGGCGAAAAATTAGCGCTGTAAAGGACCCCTCAGTATAAACGTTAAAAATAGGTATAAAAATATTTTATAAACATAAATTATTGATTTTTAATAATTTAAATACTCATTCTCATAGATTTATCAAAATGACAATTTCGACAAAAACGCTTTTAGCATTTATTATTTTCGCGTTTTCGCAGACCGCAAACGCCCAATTGAGTCCGACGGTTAACATGACCTTTCGGTCAAAACTTGGCTTTGGTATGGACAATGGAAACATTTGCGGCTACGCGGCAAACGGCAAAGAATACGCGCTCGTTGGCAACTTTCAAGGCATGGCAATTGTGGATGTAACGAATCCAGATGCACCGATAAATATCCAACAAATAGCGGGTATGGCGAGTAGGTGGCGCGAAGTAAAAGTCTATCGCAACTACGCTTACGTCACGTCGGAGGCGGGCGGATCTGGTTTGCAAATCGTTGATTTGGCGCCACTTACGTTGCCAACGCCGACGCCCGCGACTTTGACAACCTACCGCGGCGGCGACTCCATTTTGACTAATATTGTGCGGATTCACGCCTTGCACATTGATACGGCAAAAGGTTTTGCTTATCTCTTCGGCGGCATCAGTTATTTAGGTCCAAACAATACGATTCCGACGAATGGCGTGGCGGTGGTTTTAGACATCAAAACCGACCCTTTGAACCCGCGTTTTGTGGGCAAATCGACCGACAATTTTGTTCAAGCCAATTACATTCACGACGGCTACGTGCGTGGCGACACGTTGTACAGTGGCAACATCTACGCGGGACTTTTTTCTATTATTGATTTTCGGGATAAGAAAAACCCCATCCTCCTCAATACGCAACGTACACCTACCGCTTTTAACCACAATACGTGGCTATCAGATGATAGTAAAACCTTATTTACGACGGATGAAAATCAAGGCTCGTACCTTGCCGCCTACGATGTGAGTGACCCACGAAATATTAGATATTTAGATAAGATTAGAAGCCTTGCCGAAAACGATGCAATTGTGCATAACACGCACATTATCAACGACTTCGCCGTCACATCGTGGTACACTGAAGGCGTTACAATTGTCGATGCGCACCGTCCGCAAAACCTCGTTCAGGTGGCTCAATATGACACTTACGGCGGCTCGGGAACGGGTTTTCAAGGCTGTTGGGGCGTCTATCCGTATTTGCCTTCTGGCAATTTGATTTGTTCCAGTATCACCGATACGCTTTTCATCCTGACCCCTCAGTATGTCCGTGCTTGCTACCTCGAAGGTACGATGACGGACGCTTCAACGGGTTTGATTTTAAGCGGTGTTTTGGTTAAAATTAACTCAACCGACATGGATAAAAAAGCGACATCTTCGCTTCAAGGCATCTACCGAACGGGGCAAGTGACGGCGGGAACGGTGTCTGTGACGTATTCAAAAGTGGGTTATTATCCCAAGACATTGACAGGTATTGTTTTGTCAAACGGCATTGTTCAGTTTAGAGATGTGGCGCTCGACCCAATTGTTGTGCCAATCGAACTCGTTGATTTTCAAGGGTTTGTAGATAAAAATAGAACCAAATTGACGTGGCAGACGGCAAGCGAAATCAATGTTTCTGTATTTAAAATAGAGCATTTAATTGTTGAAAACGGTAAAGAAAATTGGGCGACCGTTAACTCAACCAAAGCAACGAATGCACCGAATAGCTACGTTTTATTTGACGAAAACCCAGCGGTTGGCGTGAATTATTACCGTTTAAAAACGATTGATTTGGACGGTAGCTTCAAATTGTCTAAAACGATTGCGGTTGAATTTACGAGTCCTAAAACGGCTTTGTTTTTGTTTCCCAATCCGACTAAAAGTCGCCTTTATTTATCTGAAAACACATTTAAAGACGACCAATTAATTGAGATTTTAGACATTTCAGGAAAGGTGATTTTGCGCTCAACAATGGGGCAGGGACGTGGTGGTTTTGGCATTCAAAACTTAATCAACGGCGATTATTTTTTGAGAATTGGCGGTGTTAAAACCCTGAAATTTACGAAAGATTTGTAAGTTTTTACTTGGAAATATTAAAAAAATATCTAAAATGGGTTTTATACTGAGGGGTCCTATTTTCAATTTTTCTTACCTGCATCAACAAAAATCGAACTAAACGCTTGCGCGATTTATTGAACCGCGAGCCAATTTACATTAATGCGTACACTGATTTTGGTTTTAAAAAACTATTCGGTGAATAAGTAAATGAAGATTTAGGGGATGATTTCATTTTAAGAATAAATTGCTATCCCAATTTAGGAATCCTTAGTACATAACGCCTAAAAACAACGAAAGGACACCCATTTACGCGGGCGTCCTTTCGTTGTTTTTATGGAGATGTATCCGTATGTGTCCTACGCTTTTGTGGCTGTATATAATGCGTGTGTTGTCTCAGTCATTCATATGGTTTGAATGCCCTTTTTGTATGAGCTTCTTTTTCGCTGTTTTTTGTATTGTACATATACGTGTGCCATTTTGGTTTTCATAGGCTCATAAAGACCCCTCGCATCGCTGCCTTTTTGCCTTTTTTGTGGCTGTATATAATACGTGTGTTGTCTCGGTCGTTTATATGGCTTGAATGCCCTCTTTGTATGGGCTTCTTTTTTGCTGTTTTTTGTATTGTATATAATACGTGTGCCATTTTGGTTTTCATAGGTTTATAAGGACCCCTCAGTATCGCTGCCTTTTTTGCCGTTTTTGTGGCTGTATATACGTGTGTTGTCTCGGTCATTTATGTGGCTTGAATATCCTTTTTGTATGAGCTTCTTTTTTGCTGTTTTTTTGTATTGTATATATACGTGTGTCATTTTGGTTTTCATAAGCTCATAAGGACCCCTCAGTGTCGCTGCCTTTTTTGCCGTTTTTTGTGTTGTATATAATACGTGTGGGTTATTTCCTGTTTTTTGATGGTTGCGCATGATTTGAAATGCTATTTTCCATGTTTTGAGTTTATCTTAAAAAAAATATAAGGTGTCTTTTTTGTTATTTTTTCGGAATTATGTTTGGTTTTAATTTTGGTATTTGCGTAATTTTGGGTTTCTGTGTTTCTGCGAACCGAATGATATTTGGTGTATATTTTTTATGTTTGATTAATTAGCTTAAAAAAGATTGTAAAAA
>JAYUKJ010000769.1:0-2648 GCA_043764555.1 Saprospiraceae bacterium | reverse complement strand
GCAAAGGTAAACGACTTGCTACAAAACAAGACAAATCACGCCAATCATTTTAATTGATCCACGTATGACTCAATTGTTGCGACATCGATTTCCAAAAAATCGGCGATTTCTTCTATCGAATCTCCTCTTTTTAAGCATTTTTCAATCGTACTGAACTGCTTCGCTAACAGATTTTTGATTTCTCGTTCAGCCTGTTGCTTGGCTTGTTCAGCCTGTTGCTTGGCTTGTTCAGCACGGCGTGCGTCCTGTTCAGCCTGCTTTACGAGCCATTGAACATCTTGCATGACCTCGCGTCGAATCGAGTCGTTATAATTTTGTACACCTACGGCGTATGCCTCAAAATCGGTGACGTATTCAAAATCGTCTTCACTTAAAACGGATGTTTTTAACTTTTCCATGACTTTTGAAAATATAGGATCTTTTGAAAATTTTTTGAAATCAGCAGCTACATTATTGGGATTTTTGGTTTTTGACGCAAACTCAAACCATGAAAGCGCCTTGTTTACCAGCGTTTTATTGCGAATAATGTTGGATTGAAACATATAAATCAAGCGATTTTTAGATAAAAAATCAAGATTTTTATGCTTGCTGTCCATGACTTTTAGAACCTCTGCACGCCGCTTAAACAAGCTATCTACGTCTTCTTTATTCCATAAAATATCATCATGCATAAACGTACTTACCACCTCTGGAAACATCGAGTAAGCGACCATGTCATCACTGAAACCTAAGTTGTCATCAACCATCCAAACAAGTGTAATCGACGGTTCCAATTGCTCATAAGTCTTAGTTTTGTACGTTTTTCCGTTAGGCATTGGAATATTTACGGGTTTCAAATGCTCCAACTGCAAAGACGTATTATTACAAAAATATAAGTAAAAACGCTTGATAACGTCGCGTTTATACCATTGTTGCATATCAACAATGACATATTGCCCGTTAATTTTACACCGATAATCAAACTCTACAAGTGCCGCATCGTCGGTCATTTGATGCTTACGCGGCAATGGTTCAATTTCTTCAATTCGGACATTCAAAATGTCTTCTAAAAAACGTTTTACAATGGCTATTTCTCTAAAAACGCGTTCAAAAAAACGATTGTAATTCAAGGGTGCAAGGTACATTTTGTAATAGACTGGTTTGTTTAATCAATGTGATGTTTCCTGTCCGTTTTGAAGCACTTTGATTTCAAAACGTGTGCAATTTAGTTGTCTTTTTTGTAAGCGCAAAAAAACAAGACAAAAAAAATCGGAATGAAGTAAATACCTCATTCCGAACGCTTTAATTAACCTCATTTATTTAACACTAATCTTTAATGTGTATTTAGGGCAAAACCTAAACAACTTTAAATATCTTCATCTAAATGCTTTTATTGGAAAATAGTTCAAATTAAATAATTTGCTCAACAGTAAAATTTGACAAACAAAACTAACAAAAGAAATGCGTCTGCAAAATTATTTCTCGAAAATAAACGCAGACTACCCAATATTATCTTAAATTGAACGGTATTAGAAGGAACATCAGATGAATAAATTATCACAGTTCGCTGTCTCTTAACCAAAAATAATCACCAAACTCAGAACCAATATAAGTCCATCGACAACGCCATAAAAGAAATAATCACTGCGTGATTTGTCGGTTTTAATTAAAATTAGCAGCGCCATCAGATAGACAACGACTAATTTTACACTCAGCGATTCACTGTAAATCGCGTTGTTTTTTAGGCATAAAACCATCAAAATCGACGTGATTATCGCCAAAATGCCGACAATTTTAGCATTTTTCACGCCCATACTGAGGGGTATCGTTTTGACATTTGCGCGTGCGTCCCAGTCCATATCTCGAATGTCGAAGGCAATGCACAAAGCAAAAATGAAGCACGCCCGCTCGATAAATAGCTGCCAAAAAGCGGTGTTAGTTGTCGAATTTTTTAGTTCCAAATAAGGCAATCCGACCGTCATGCCTGCCCAAACGGTGGCAATTAAAAAGATTTTCAGATGCGCTAAATCGCGCAATCGCCGCCCGCGTCCGAGTATTGGCAAGACGTAACCTAAGGCTAAAAATGCCATTAAAATTAACAACAATTGGCTGTTCAATTTCAAATAAAAAAAGGAATAAACGGCGTAAAAACCCGCCAAAATGGTCAATATACTGAGGGGTCCTCGGAAGGTTTCTGCTCGCCTAAATCTTTGATTATCAACAAGTTGTTTCCTCAAAAAATACGTAATTGGCTTATGAATATTGTAAATGAAAAAAGTCGCCGCGCCGACAAATAATCCTAATTTCACATCATTTTCATCAACGAAACTGCTGAATAAAACGACGGTAGAAAGCAGCGACATCAGGGCGCAAAGGGCAATAAACACATTGCCATAAAGGGCGAAATCAAAGAGTCGACGAAAGATATTTTTTAGTTTTAGCATGCCGCAAAGGTAAGGCAGTCGAGAAATTTATTTCCCATTAGAAACGAAAAGAGAGAAATAAATTTCCCGACTACCCTATATTTGCGCCCGTTTTGGTTCCTTTTGGCAAAATATACTGAGGAGTCCTTTTTTTTTTCATTTTTCATTTTTCATTTTTCATTTTTCATTTTTCATTTTTCATTTTTCATTTTTCATTTTTCATTTTTCATTTTTCATTTTTCATTT
>JAYUKJ010000768.1:0-2650 GCA_043764555.1 Saprospiraceae bacterium | reverse complement strand
TTTTTGATGCGTTCATGCACGGGCGTCAAGGAAATATTGACGGCGGCGGCAATTTCTTTAATGGTTAAGTGCGCGTTTTCTTGCAATAGATTAAGAATCGTCACATCTGTTTTGTCTAAGCTCATTTTATGGATAGTTTTTTTTTCGTTCCAATACCGTGAATCGTCTTGTTGGCAGTAAATTATTCTGTAAAAATACAATAATTAGAAAAATTTTGTTAGTTTTAATAGAGATAATAAAATAATTTTCAGAAACACTATCTTTGCACTGTAAAATCTCTTTGCTTTTACTAAATAAAACTAAATTATACGTACTACAATCAGCTCAACCAAAAGTGTCTGAATTTAAACCAGCCATCAGCCATCAGCCATCAGCCATCAGCTTCGAGTTTTCAGTTAAAAACTGAAAGCTCAAGGCTGAAAGCTAATTAAAACCCTTAATGATATGATAATCGGCGTTCCGAAAGAAATCAAAAGCAATGAAAATCGCGTTGCCCTCACGCCCGCGGGTGCTATGGAGTTGACAAAACGCGGTCACACCGTCTATATCGAAACAACGGCGGGCGTCGGCTCGGGTTTCGATGACGCTGAATACATGAGTGCGGGCGGTAAAATTCTCCCGACGCCCGAAGCCATTTTTGCGGCGGCAGAGATGATTATGAAGGTAAAAGAGCCAATTGAGCAGGAATATGCGCTCATCAAGGCGCACCATTTGGTCTTTACGTATTTTCATTTTGCATCAGGTGAAGCACTTACGCACGCGATGATTAAGAGCGGCTCGGTCTGCTTGGCCTACGAAACTGTCGAATTGCCCGACCGTTCGTTGCCTCTTTTGATTCCGATGAGCGAAGTTGCGGGACGGATGGCGATTCAGGAAGGCGCCAAATATTTGGAAAAACCAGCCAAAGGACGTGGCGTTTTGCTCGGTGGCATCCCGGGCGTTGAGCCGGGTAAAGTCTTGGTTTTAGGTGGTGGCATTGTCGGTATGCAAGCCGCGAAAATGGCAGCGGGACTCGGCGCACAGGTCACTTTGTTGGACATTAGTCTGCCGCGTTTGCGCCAATTGAGCGAGTTTATGCCCGCCAATGTTATTACGATGTTTTCTAATGAATATAACATTCGCCGATTGATTACAACCCACGACTTAATCGTCGGCGCGGTCTTAATCCCGGGCGCAAAAGCACCGCATTTGATTACCCGCGATATGCTTAAAATGATGCGACCAGGCACCGTTATGGTCGATGTTGCGGTTGACCAAGGCGGTTGTTTTGAAACGACTCACGCCACAACCCACGCCGACCCAACGTATATTATTGACGATGTGGTGCATTATTGCGTGGCCAATATGCCGGGCGCCGTGCCTTATACATCAACGCTCGGTTTGACAAACGCCACGTTGCCTTACGCGATTCAACTTGCCGACAAAGGTTGGCAGAAGGCGTGCCGCGAGCGCAAAGATTTGAAATTAGGTCTGAATATCATCCACGGCGATGTCGTTTATAAAGGCGTTGCGGATGCTTTCGATTTGCCACTTGCGGATGTCGAAAAATTCCTATAAGTTTGTAACAGTTATCCAGTCATTGGATGAGTTTTCCGTTACAGTTCGAAAACCCGAGAGCGTCGCTGTCGGGTTTTTGTTTTTTAGGGGTCCCTAAATTTGAAATCTGTTCTGATTGCCCATGAATTTAAGTATTCTCGAATCTGTTCTATGACTTCTTTGTTCATAATTTTTTCCTTTTCAGAATAAATAACGAATGCTTTGCCGTTAAACTGTTGTTCAAAATGCATAAAATTTTTCTTCATCCTATCGGACACGCTATAACCCGAGAAAGCAATATTTGCGGTGGAAGGCTTGATTTGAATACCGATTATTTTGGACGTTCCCGCGACCTTTCCGACATAATCAATGTCGCCCGCATGGTCTAAATAAGCATCACTTTCTTCAAAGATTAGTTGCGGAAATAGCTTGGCGAGATTGTCATAAACGACGGATTTTTCGCGGAAATAGCCGTTAAACATCCTTCTAATTGTTACATCAACTATGTAATCAATACAATCGTCTTCGGTAATTTCGTCAAACGCTTTTGTCCATTCAGGAATAACAACACCGTGGATTTTTTCATAAAGCCTTTTACCCAATTCGTTAATCAATTCTTTGTCAACCTTTTCTGAATCGTGTGCCTTTTTAGTAATGGCATTTTGCCAATAAAAGTCTTCCCAATCTTGAAAAGTTTTGGGTTGACATTGCCTTATTAATTCCATAACGGGGCCAACTTTACTCGGGCGCGTAAGTCCATATCTTTGAGCTGTGTAGTTCAACACGTGTTCTTTTCCCTGAAAAAGACTATTTTCAACCTGTTTATTCTGTTTCATCTAAATAATTTATGACGCTTTTTGCAATATGATAGGCAAATGGAATGGGTACGCTATTGCCAACTTGCCTTGGTTGTTCACTTTTTGAGCCACTGAAAATATAGTTATCTGGGTAGCCTTGAATGCGCGCCATTTCTCTTATCGTAACCCTTCTATCTTCAATCGGATGATAATAATGGTCAATAGACTTGTTGTAAGTTGATAATCAATTAGTTATAAAAGCTCATTTTAAAACCAATTGATTATTAGTGAATTAAGAATTAAAATTATAAATTATA
>JAYUKJ010000767.1:0-2652 GCA_043764555.1 Saprospiraceae bacterium | reverse complement strand
TTGCGGTTTGGTTGTCGCACCGACGGCTACGGCAAAAACGTGCGTTGTGAATGGTTCAATCACGTTGGCAGTAAGTGGTTCAACAGCACCTTACACCTATGATTGGACGGACGTGGCGGGAGCAGATAATGCGAAAGACCGAACGGATTTGCAAGCGGGTGTTTATACCGTGAAAGTGAGCGCGTCGGTTGCCAATTGCGACACGACTTTAAGCGTGACGATTGCGGACAATTGCGTAGCAAATCGTTGTGGACTCGTGGTTTTATCAACCGCAACGCCTAAAACGTGTACGACAAACGGCACGATTTCAATTGCGGCAAGCGGTTCAACTGGACCTTACACCTACGATTGGTCGGACTTGGTTGGAACGAACGACGTGAAAGACCGAACGAATTTAGCCGTTGGTATTTACACGTTGAAAGTGACCCCCTCAGTATCAGGCTGTGATACGACCGTTTTAGTCGCTGTTGTGAACAATGCGTTCAACTGCGGCGGCAACGGCAGCAACGTTCGCTACGATTCCATCACGGTGCGCGTTCAAGATTCAGTGACTTATTGCGTGGATTCTTCGCGCGTTTTGGGTGGTTTTTTAGTGGCTTTGTCGAGTACGCAGATTTATTCAAACATTGAAGAAACAACGCCTAAGGGTTGTTTCAAAATAAAAGGTTTCTTGGTTGGAACCGACACGGCGACGATTATTCTAATTGGTCAAAACGGCGTGAAAGATACCTTGAAATTAGCCATAAAAGTTACACCGCGCGGCGGTGGCAACGCTTGTGGCTTGCTCGTCAGACCGACGGTTGTGCCTGAAGATTGCTTCTTAGACGGCTCGATTACGCTGGCCGTAAGTGGTTCAACGGCGCCTTATTTCTACGATTGGTCGGATTTGGTCGGCATTACCGACCCGAAAGACAGAGCGGGTTTGACAGCGGGAACTTACACCGTAAAAGTCACGTCTTCGGCTTTGAATTGCGACACAACTTTAACAATCGTCATTGTTGATAATTGCATTTCAAATCGTTGTGGTTTGCTTGTTGCACCAATTGTAACGCCCCAAACGTGTACCACACGCGGTACGATTAGACTGGAAGCAATCGGTTCAACGGCACCTTATACGTTCGATTGGTCGGACGTTGCGGGTACGGTTGACTCACAAAATCGCGTAGGTTTGCGCGCGGGCAGCTACACCGTCAAAGTGACCCCCTCTGTACCAAACTGCGATACGACATTAACGGTCGTTGTGGCCAATGATTCCGTCAATTGCTTGTCAATCACGCGCCGTTTGGATTCGGTGACGGTGTTTGTTCAAGATTCTACGACGTATTGCGCCGATTCTTCGCGCTCTGGCTCGGGTTTCTTGGTCAATATTTTCACGACTTCGCCGCCGATTTATTCGGTTATTCTGCCATCAACGCCGCCCGGTTGCTTTACAATCAAAGGCTTCGTGCCTGGCCGCGATACGGTCTTCATTATTCTAATCAATCCAAACGGACGCCGCGACACAACCGAATTATACGTCAAAGTGGTGCCTAAAATCATTCCGCCGACGTTCGGTGGACGGGCTGATACGATTACGATTGCTATTTTAGAAAACTATACTTATTGCCCCGACACATCGCGTTTGGCGGGTTCCCCCGTGACGTTGATTAAGTTCTGTTCAACAACACCTTTTGACAATACGCGCGTTCGTTTGGACCAAGCGAGCAAATGTGTTGTGGTAACTGGTCTTTCGGCGGGCATGGATACGTTCTGCATTGAGTTGCAAAATGCGGCAGGTTTTACGGATACAACCAAACTTTTTGTCCGCGTTCGTCCTGATACCGTTTTGCCCGTTTTGAGAATCGACACGGTGCGGCTTTTTGTCGGCGATAGTTTAACTTATTGCAATATCGATACGGGTCAAATTCGCGGTGCCGTCGATACGCTCATCAACGTCTGTCCGACGGGCAGCGGAACGAATGCCTCAGTCGAGATTACACCGCAGAAATGCTTGAAAATCAAAGGTTTAGCCGTCGGTATTGACAGCGCTTGCGCGGTTGTTTTGAACCGTTTACTCAACCTTCGAGATACGACCCGCGTGATTATCATTGTGACCAAAAGACCGACTACGGTACTCTTGGCGCGCGAAGATTCGATTACAATTCAAGTGGACCAAGTCCGAAATTATTGCCCTGATACCAGCCGCTTAGGCGGAAATCGTGTCACATCAATTGGTTTTTGCTCCACGGCTACTTTTGACAATGCCACGATTTTGCTTGTAGATTCCACAAAGTGCGCTAAAATTACGGGTACGCTCGTTGGGCGAGACACGGCGTGCATTGTTGTTTGCGCGGGTACGCTTTGCGATACCATCAAATTAAAAGTGATTGTTATTCCTGAACGTCCATTGGAGAGTTCGACGGTTATTGTGCCAATTCAGTTGGGTAAAGACTCGATTTTCTGCGGCATTGATACAACGCAATTGCGGGGTACTTTAGACGAAATTTTTGACGCTTGCCCGGGTAGAAACGGCTCAAAAGCGCGGATGATTATTGACCAAGTGACGCATTGCGTGAAGATTACGGGCGTCAATGTCGGTACCGATACGATGTGTGTTGTGGTGTGCCGAGGACAAGGCGCGGCGAAACGTTGCGATACAACTTACGTCGTTGC
>JAYUKJ010000766.1:0-2653 GCA_043764555.1 Saprospiraceae bacterium | reverse complement strand
GCTTATGTATTTAGCTCAAATAAAACGTGCGAATCCTACGGATTCGGGAGATACGCCTTCACATTTTTTCTATAAATGTGTAAATCCTACGGATTTGTTAGACATAAAAACATAAGTAATTGATTATCAATGCTTAAAAAATAGTACGGTACAGTAGTGAAGTGCTTTTGAAGTGCTTTTGAAGTGTGTTTAAAATGGTTTAAAACGTTCTAATTACCATTTACGCTTTAATATTGTTTCAAAAAAGTCCTTATCTTGCCCCAAAATTTGAAAAGAAATGGAAGAATTACATAATTTACCCGTCGGGCGTCAATACTTTGCGGACATCCGTAGAGATAACTCTATTTATGTCGATAAAACTGCTCTTATTTACAAACTATGCCAACCAGCGAGTAGTAACTACTTTTTGTCCCGCCCCCGTCGTTTCGGGAAATCTTTAACCGTAGATACAATAAACGAATTGTTTTCAGGCAATAAAGCGTTGTTTGAAGGACTTTGGATTGAAGATAAATGGGATTGGTCGGTGACTTATCCCGTCATTCGTTTGTCATTGGATGCCATCGGGCATGAAGAAGGATTAAAAGACGCGCTTGTTGCTGCTTTAAATGAAGTGGCTTCGGATTTTGACTTAGAGTTGTTGGCAACAAGTCCTGGGCTTTGTTTTAGAGAATTGATTAAAAAAGTGGTCAAAAAGACGGGCAAACAAGTTGTGATTTTGATTGATGAGTACGACCGACCGATTGTGGATTACATTGACCCTTACAATTTGGAAAAAGCCAACGAACAACGCGACATTCTAAAAGGCTTTTTTAGTATCTTGAAAAGCTCATCTAATCACATCCGTTTTCTGTTAATTACGGGCGTCTCCAAGTTTTCAAAAGTATCCATTTTTTCGGAGTTAAACCATTTGACAGACTTGACTTTGGACAAGCATTACGCGGCACTTTGCGGCTATACGCAAGCGGGATTGGAGCATTATTTTGCAGACCATATAAAAGCGATGCCACCCGATACGCTCAAAAAAATGAAAACATGGTACAATGGTTACAGTTGGGATGCTCAAACCTTCGTCTATAATCCTTTTTCTGTTCTGAATCTCTTTCAAACGCAGGAATTTGGCAATTTTTGGTTTGCATCGGGTACGCCGACCTTTCTTATCAAATTGTTGCGTAAGCGTTTTCGGTACGAATTGGAAGAAACAGAGGTGAATAATACCATTTTGGACTCTTTCCGATTAGAAAAATTTGATGAATTAGATGTCAATTCGATTTTATTACAAACGGGCTATTTAACCATAAAGAAAAAAACGACACACGACACGTTCATTCTTAACTATCCGAATCAAGAAGTCAAAAAGGCATTTGGGCAGTTTTTGTTGAGTGAGTTTACGCATACGCCCGTGACAGCACCGTATGCAGCTAATATTTTAGACGCTTTAGACCACAATAACATCGCCGCTGTGATTAAAATCATCAACGATTTGGTAAAATCCGTTCCCGACCAAAACTATATCAAAAACGAAGAGAAGTTTTTTTACGCCATTATTCATTTGATTTTCACGATGATAGGCAGTGACCCGAGAAGTGAACTTCACGCGCACGTTGGGCGTATGGATATGGTGTTGGCAACTGAAGAACGGCTCTTTTTGTTTGAATTTAAACTAAATGAAACGGCAAAAGTGGCTATTCAATCCATTAAAGACCGCGACTATGCGGCACATTTGCGGTATCTTAATAAACCGATTACGGGTGTCGGTGTTGTATTTTCTGTCAAAACTAAGGGCGTTGCGGAGTGGGACAAAGAAGAATTATAATTTTGATGTCACCCACAACTTTAGTCGCAAGCTACAAACAGATTAGTTAAACACGCCCCAAGTTACCCCCTCAGTATAAACCCATTTTTTTGCTCATTTCGAGCAAAAAAATGGGTTTATACTGAGGGGGTAACTTGTCATCAAAAACTAAAACTCATCCCTGTACTACCAAAAAACGCCGACCAATTCTTAGCCGTTGCCTCACTTATTGTTGTTTGTTGCCAACGTGCATTGAGGAAAAAAGAACCGTTTTTAATAATCGTATAGCCCAAATTACCGCCTATTTGCACCGTATTGCCCGAGCCGCCACTGTACCAACCCACGTTTGAACCAACCGTCAATTTGTCTTTAGCGAGTGTTTTATTGACACCTGCATTGATGCCGATACTTTGGTTTTGGGTGATGGTATTGTCCAGATTTTGATAAATCAAACTCATGTTTAGACCCACTTTTTCTTTGGTAAATTCAAGGAATAATAGGCATTGCTTGATATAGTTTTCATGTTCGATTGATAGGCAGAAGCGCTTTGTAAATCATTCAAGGCATTGTAATTGGCGGAAATACCGAAGTTATGTTGCCGTGTTTCAGTAACAAAAGACCAGTTGGGCGATAGGGAAATCGCTTGGCTGATTTGTGATAAACGAAAGGTATCGAGTAATTTTGTCGGCACAAGACTGTTGCGGGGTTGCATCGTAATACCATAATTACTGAACGACGCTTGCAGGCTAAAATGCTTGCCATCTTGAAAACCGCTGTCTAACCATAATATATAATTATTAAACCATGGTAAAGATGAGGGAAATTCTGTTTTCAACATCGAAAAATCATGTTTTGCACCAG
>JAYUKJ010000765.1:0-9021 GCA_043764555.1 Saprospiraceae bacterium | reverse complement strand
AAGGCGGCGGAGTTGGTTCAAAGACTCACAGACGTTGATTTAAAGCCAATTAAATATTATCATTTTACGCGAGGTGTTGTGGCAGGGATTCCAAACGTCATTATTTCGGCAACGGGTTACACGGGTGCGGGTGGTTTTGAGTTGTACGTGCATAACGACCACGCTTTAGAATTGTGGAACGCGCTTTTTCACAAAGGCGTTGATTTTAATATTCAACCGATTGGTTTGGGTGCGCGGGACACGTTGCGGCTCGAAATGGGCTATTGCCTCTACGGAAATGACATTGACGACACGACTTCGCCGATTGAAGCGGGTTTGGGCTGGATTACGAAGACAAAAAAAGGTGAATTTGTGGATGCCGACGTGTATCGTCAACAAATCAAGGAAGGCGTCACGCGCAAACTCGTCGGGTTTGAACTCAATGACCGCCGCGTGCCAAGACATGGCTACGCTATTTTGGACGCCGCCGACAACGAAATTGGCGTCGTGACTTCGGGAACTTCATCGCCGAGTTTGGACAAACCGATTGGCTTGGGCTACGTCAAAAAAGGCTTTGATACTGAGGGGTCCGAAATTTTTATCAGTTTTGGTGGCAGCAAAAAATTGGCAGCGCAAGTTGTGAAATTGCCGTTTTTGAAGGCATAATTACATTCCTTCGTTTTTTATTCCTTAGGAAAAGTGTTATCAATTACATTTTTTCGTACGAAAAAGTGTTGTGCTTTACATTTATTCGTACGAAAAAGTGTAAATTTGCCCGATTAATAAAAAATTGAGTATGAAAAGAACACATTATAATGCGTTGATTAACTGGAAAAATGCACCTAATCGGAAGCCATTAATCCTTCAAGGAGCAAGGCAAGTTGGTAAAACTTGGCTAATAAAAGAGTTCGGTAAAAATGAATTTGAGCAAGTCGTTTACCTCAATTTTGAGAGTAGCGAACGGCTCAAATCAATATTTTCTGCCGATTTCGACGTAAAACGCATCATTTCCTCCATTGAAATTGAAGTCAACCACAAAATACAGAGCCACAAAACGTTGCTGATTTTTGACGAAATTCAAGAGGCTGACAAAGGCATAACTGCCTTAAAATATTTTTGTGAACAAGCACCTGAATATTACATCGTCGCGGCAGGTTCGTTGCTCGGAATTTCGCTCAATAAAAACAATTCTTTCCCCGTTGGAAAGGTTGATTTTTTGAGAATGTACCCCATGAGTTTTTTTGAGTTTTTGGAAAACACGGGGCATAATCTCCTAAAAGAGCATTTGGAAGCCAAAAATTGGACTATAATTGAGCCTTTTCACGAAAAATTAGTAAGCTTATTGAGGCTCTACCATTTCGTCGGCGGTATGCCCGAAGCCATTGATAATTATAGCCGATTTGAGGATTTAAACGCAGTTCGAACTATTCAAGAAAAAATTTTGATTGGCTACGAAAACGATTTTGCGAAGTACGCACCCATCGAAATTGTCCCTAAAATTAGGTTGGTTTGGCAAACTTTAATCAGTCAATTGGCGAAAGAAAATCGGAAATTTATTTTTGGGCAAATCAAAAAAGGCGCAAGAGCAAAAGATTTTGACACCGCCATTAATTGGCTCATGGATGCAGGCTTGGTGCTGAAAGTGCATTGCGTGGAAAAACCAACGATACCACTCAACGCTTACGTGAATATGGATGCGTTTAAGTTGTATCTTTGGGATATTGGCTTGTTAAACGCCATTGCTCAAATTGACCCAAAAATTCTTTTGGAAAAAAATACAATTTTGACAGAGTTTAAAGGTGCTTTGACGGAACAATTTGCGGCGCAACAACTAAAAATCAATCACGATATTTATTATTGGGTTGCTCAAAATGGCACTGCCGAAGTTGATTTCTTGATTCAATCGCAAAACAATATCATACCGATTGAAGTGAAAGCAGAGGAAAATTTGAAATCTAAAAGTTTAAAGGTTTTTGTTGAAAAATACGCCCCAACCACGGCGATTCGGGCGTCAATGAGCCGTTTTAGAGCGCAAGATTGGTTGATAAATATACCTTTGTATGCGATTCCGAACTCACCTTTAATGTAAAAAGCCCAAAATACTGAGGGGTCCCCAAAATTACAACTGCCTGATTATCAACGAGATAATCGGGCAGTTGTCGTTAAAAAAAGTGAGAATACTGAGAGGTTCTTCATTTAGCTAAACCTATTTATTTTCCTCAATAAATGCAATTACTTCTTTGTAAAAGGCTTCTGGTTCGCTGTCCATGCAGATGTGTCCACTGTGTTGTAGAATGACCATTTTTTTCTTTTTGGATGCTACTTTTTGCATCACTTCTTCGGCTAAACCTTTGGGGCAAGTGAAATCGTATTTGCCTGTGATGCACAGAATTGGGAGCGTCAAAATGTTCAGTTTTGACGAAAATTCTCGGCGAATAATGTCTTTCCCGAGGCTTGAAAACTGCGTTGAACCTGAATTTGACGCCAACCAAAATAAAGAAGTGGGATAGCCTCTCGTAAAAATCGACGTAATACTCGTTGAACCTGAATAGATATCGTCAATAAGATTTTCTGCCGAAAAAGCGCAACTTGCGTAGGTTTGAGACATCGGATAATCGTAATTTGGAATATTCGCTTCTGAGAAATCCACGATTTTTTGCCAATCTGCCGTATGAATGTTTTTAGCAATTTGGTCTTTGCCAAATGACAACAAATACGCTCGTGTGAGGGAGTCGTTCATGTAATAATTGTGCGCGCCCGCGACATTTATCCAACCTTTTACGTTGTTTTGACCGTTATTTTGGGTTAAATAGGCAGGGACTATCAAGCCGCCCCAACTGTGCGACATGACAAAAAATTTAATATCTGCGCCATATCTATGCTTCAAAGTGGCAATAACCTTTTCCATATCGTCCGTATAAGCGTCAAAAGTGAGTGCGCCATTGCCTTGCGAAGTTCCCGCACCGCGTTGGTCCCAATAGGCCGTAGCGTAGTTTTTTTGCAGATATAAAGCTACATTTTCATCATCGTTCAACGTAATACCACTGCCGCCCGGACCACCGTGAACAAACAACATCATGACTTTGGAAGCCGTATTGCCTTCGACCAAAACGGGCATTTTTGCGCCATTATTTTCTACATAAAATAGGTCTTCGACGCCTGTACCAATCGTGATTTTTTCTTTTTGGCAAGACAAAATGGACAAAAGTAAGAGCAAGGAAATGGCTGATTTTAGCATCTATTCTATCGAATTTAGGCTACGGATTTACAGATTTAACGAATTTTAAGACGCCGTTTTTAGTCCGTAAATCCATAGCTTTTATTAAGTAAACGTGAGTTCTGAATTTGAAAAAAGGACCCCTCAGTATAAAGGACATTCTTTGCCTTCTCTACCGTTGTTTTATAATTTTCTTCGACCGTTGTTGCCACTTGTCGAGGCTAAAAGATGTGCCGACTTGGATAGATGGTTTGAGACCGATAAACCCGAAGTTGGGGTACATATATTGGATGAACAATTTGGCGTAAATGTCTTTCAACAGAAAGTTTTTTTGCTCCTTAAACGTCTTGCCAATGCCGTAACTAAAGCCACTCGTCAAGAACCAATCACCCGCGAGAGGACTCAATTCGACACTGCCGTTGCTGTTGACTTTATAGGTTTCGTCTGAGATAAATGTACGACTTATGCCGATAAATGGGCTGAATTCTGCGTAAATGCCGCGTTTCCCCGTTCTTCGGAGGTTGTAAGTTCCCGTTAAAAACCAATTGTGGTGCAAGCCAGATTGGTAATAATAGCCCACATCAACGGAAAGAAATCGGTCTTTTTTGATGGTTTTTATGCTGCCCGATTTTCGTAATTTATGAATTTCTTTTTGGATAAAATACTTCTCAACGCTCGCTTGAAAACCAATACTGCGGTTTGTCAATAACGCCGATGTTTTGATAATTGTGGGCGTTGTTGTCCAATAAGTCGTGTCTTTTTTCAAGACATTTGACTGAGGTTCTTGGGCAAGTCCACTTTGATTCAATCCTAAAATGGAGAAAACGAGGAGGACAATTAGGAGTTTCATGATTGATGAATTGATTTTTTTGAAAAAGTGGACCCCTCAGTATAAAACGCAAAAAAAGCATTATTTCAAATCCGCACTGCCAAAAAGAACGCTGAACGACTTGCACCAAATCAACACTTTACGCTTTTTATCGGTATCAATCGTCGTTGCGACATCCAATTGATAGGTTCCGTTTGTGACTTTATTCGTGAGTTCTGTAAAATTCGCCGCCGTCAAATCTTCTGATAAATAGACGCGCAAATCGGGTCCTGCATCCGTTTTGAAATTATCAAAAACGAGAAACTTCTTTCCTGCGGCATCTTTCGCCAATTTGACCGTTCCCGAAGTTGGGTGAACGGCAGAAGTGAACGCCGCTTGATAAATTGTGGTCAATCCCGTTGTTGGCACGGGTGTAATAACGGTCTCGATGGTGTCTTTTTTGCAAGAAAACAGCATCGTGAGGAAGAAGAGGGCGAGTGAATAATTAATAAGCTTTTTCATTTTTCTAAAGTTTTTAAATTGTAAACAATGATGGTGATTTTGAAAACCCTTGTGATTTTGGGACAAATGTGCAGCATGACTATCACATAATTGTAACGAAAGCCCGATAACCTTCAGTTATCGAGCTTTTGTTAGTCTATTTTTAATTTTTAGTTTTTAGTTTTTAATTGAAAATCACGGTTTCATAAACTCCCAAGCCGAGCGATACGTGCCTTCCGCTTCTACGTATTCTAAAAATTCTTTATAAAATTTATCATTCCCCACCGTGCCACTGTCGCCGATAACGACGAGTTTCATGCGGGCGCGGGTCATAGCGACGTTCATGCGGCGATAATCGTTCAAAAAACCGATTTCACTTTTCGTATTTGACCGCACCAAGGAAATGTAAATAACGTCGCGTTCTTGACCTTGAAAACCGTCAATCGTTTGGACGGTCAATTTTTCACCATTCAGTATTTCGTCGGTTTCTAAGTCGTTTTTCATCCAAACAACTTGCTCGCGATAAGGCGAAATCAAGCCAATACTCGGTTTTTCGTAAGCAAAAAGCTGTAAAAATTGATATAAATGCTCCCGAACGACGAAGAATTCTTCAGGATTGAAGCGGCTTTTATTTTCGGGATGAATTTTTTCATCGAACCCGCAACCCGCCGTATCAATGAAAACGACCGATTTTTCGTTGTGCAAAATCGGCATTTGTCGGTCAATGACTGAGGGGTGTGCGCGGAGCAAACCATCGTAAAACCAACGATTCGAGAAGCCCATAATCGCGGCGTTCATGCGGTATTGAACGTCCAAAAAATTGACCGAAGGCAAGCGCGGCAAGCATTTTTCCAATAAAGTCTTGTCGAAACCACCCTTTTTCGCCTCTTGCGATTTGACCGTCGGCGGCAACTGAAACGGGTCGCCCGCGAGAATCACCCGCGAGGCTTTGAGAATCGGAATCCAAGCGGCAGGTTCAAGGGCTTGCGCGGCTTCGTCAATGACGACCGTTCGGAATTTGCGACCGTCCAAAACGGAGTTTGCGGAAGCGACCAACGTGCAAATAATCACGTCGGCGGAGTCGAGCAATTGTTCAATCAGTTTCTTCTCCAACTCATTTGCCCAAGCCGACATATCGTTCGCTTCTTTTTTCAACAACTCGCGTTGACTGCGTTCGTCGTAGCCAAATTTGCGTTTGTAAGAGCGTGAAATACGGCGCAATTCAGCCGCTTGTATCTTTATTTTCTTGATATTTTTGGATTCGGGATGCGCGGCTAATTGTCCTTCGAGCGTGTGTTTGACGATATTTTCATCCACGCGCGATATATTTCCGATGCGAACAACGTTCAAAGCCTGCGCCGCAAGCCGTTCGGTAAGCAAATCAGCGGCGGTGTTTGACGGAGCCGTGACGAGAATTGTGTTCTCCGTTTCGCTCATTTTTTTGACGGCAGCCACGAGTGTTGTCGTCTTTCCCGTCCCTGGCGGACCGTGGATAATGGACACGTCTCGGCAGTTGACAATATCGACAACAGCGCGATTTTGGCTCTCATTGAGCAGCGAAATGTTCAATATACTGAGGGGTCCTTCCGATTGTTTATTTTCTTCGACTGATTTATTATTGCTATAAAACGGGCGGTTCTCGGATTTTTTTTTGCCCAAAAGCACGTCACGCAAATCCGCCAAACGGTCGCCTTTTGCCTTTTCAACTTTATCCAACGCCTTCTCCATTTCCATGTAAGTACGGTCGTCGAATAGCAAATCCACGCCAATATTGCCGTCGCCAAGCCAATCAGGCAGGTCTTTGGAGTTCAAAATGACATACATCTGATTTTTATTGACGTAGTTCAAAACGCCCGCTTTTTCGGCTTTTTCATTCTTTCCAACATTTCGTGAAAACAACTGAACGACGTTGCCACTGCGGAATTGATGCGGCACATCGGGCGCACCGCTTCGCTCAACAATCACAAAAGCGCGGTCGCCATACGTGTAGCCCGTCCGCACGACGGACAGGGGGAACCACGTAAAGCCTTCCGCACGGCGTTGTTCAAGCGGTTTGTTTTGAATCACGGTTTTGAAAAACTCGAGGTCGGCTTTTTTTTCAAGGGCGAGCAGAGCGCGGAGTTGCTGGATTTCTTCTATTTTTTCCATCGTGTTGTAGTAATGCAATTTCAGGGGGCGAAGTTCTGATAATTGATTGTTTTTTTCTAAAAAAAAGGACCCCTCAGTATTTTGCTAAAAATTGTCTAATTTTGCCCTCAAATTAATCAATCTTTAAATCAATTCGTCCTCTAAAACAGCCGCATTACCTACGGCGTTGCTTAAAATTATGAAAAAGAAAAGCCTGCACAATCGCGTTAATCGAGACGAATTGAAACAACTGATGCGCGCAAGCATTGAGCCGCGTACCACAATTTCGTTTTACAAATACCATAAAATTGTCGACCCCGTGGCTTTTCGTAACGAATTGTACGCGATAATGGACAATATGGATGTGAAAGGACGCATTTACATCGCTGTCGAAGGCATCAATGCCCAAATTTCCGTACGGACTTTAAACGTGGATGTTTTTCAGAAAACGCTTTATACCATTCCGTTTTTAGACGGCGTTCGCCTCAATTTTGCTGTTGCAGACGATGGTAAATCATTTACCAAGTTGATGATAAAAGTGCGCTCTAAAATCGTTGCAGACGGCTTGGATGATGCCACTTTTGACCCTTCGGATACGGGCATTCACTTGGATGTGGAGGCGTTTAATCGCCTCACGGACGACCCTAACACAATACTTGTGGATATGCGCAACCATTATGAATCGGAAGTAGGTTATTTTGAAAATGCGATTTGCCCACCCGCCGAAACATTTCGAGATGAATTACAAA
The DNA here is from genome assembly GCA_043764555.1 of Saprospiraceae bacterium. Lineage (GTDB taxonomy): Bacteria > Bacteroidota > Bacteroidia > Chitinophagales > Saprospiraceae > JAAFJT01. Next base: position 1,640 of record JAYUKJ010000765.1, on the reverse strand, counting down.
TTGTGGAAAAAATGCTTGAAGCAGAAGCCGACAAAAATCTCATCATGTACTGCACGGGCGGCATTCGCTGCGAAAAAGCGAGCGCTTGGTTTAAGCATAAAGGTTTTCAAAATGTTTTCCAGCTCGAAGGCGGCATTATTCAATACGCCCGACAAGCAAAAGCGCAAGGTTTGAAAAATAAATTTATCGGCGTCAATTTCGTTTTTGACGAGCGATTGAACGAACGAATTTCTGATGATGTGGTGGCCAATTGCCATCAATGCGGCAAGCCTTGCGACATTCACAAAAATTGCGTAAACGATGCCTGTCATTTATTGTTTATTCAATGTGAAGAATGTGTTGCTCAATATGAGGGTTGTTGCTCCTCAAAATGCCGCGATTTCATGCAACTACCAGTCGAAACGCGCCTCATTTTAAGAAAAATTGAAAAATTTAACGGTACACGTTTTAATAAAGGACGTTACAAAGCGAATCAAGCAGCGGACAGTCTGCTGAAATAACAAAAAGAGACCCCTCAGTATATTAACGAAAAAATGTTGTTTTGTTTGAGTTTGAGCAAAAAGTAACATTATTGTTTTCAAATTAATGGTTTCATTAAAACAATCGAAAAGTGGCTTATAACGTAAAAACGGGTTCATTTTCCTCATCGATTGACTAATTTTACGCTTCAATGCACACATAAAGTTTCACATCAATCAAGCATTTTAACAATGAATTATTTTGAGTTTTATGATTTACCCATTTCTTTCAACGTTGATGCAGCGGCACTGAAAAAGACGTTTTATGGGTATTCTAAAAAATACCATCCCGATTTTTACACGCTCGAAAGCGATGAACGGCAAGTCGAAATTTTGGAACTTTCCACGCTCAATACACAAGCCTACAAAACGCTGTCGGATGCCGAACGCCGCATGAAATATGTCTTGGAATTGACGGGAACGATGAAGGAAGAAGGGCAGAATAAATTGCCACAAGATTTTTTAAGCGATATGATGGATATCAATGAGTCCATTATGGAGCTTGAATTTGATGCCAATCCCGAAGCCATTGAACGCGTTAAAAATGATGTTCAAGATATTGATAATCAATTGATTGCAACCATAAAACCCGTTTTAGATAGCTATAAACACGGCGAATCGGACTCCTCAGTATTGGAGGCTGTAAAAATATTTTTTTTAAAAAAACGCTATTTGTTTCGTATTTTTGAAAACTTGTCTAAATTTGCGCCACGATAAGCGTCATTAGCAAGCCGAAGTGGTGGAATTGGTAGACGCGCTGGATTCAAAATCCAGTGAGAGCAATCTCGTGCGGGTTCGATTCCCGCCTTCGGTACATTTTAATACTCGACTTGTCGAAGTGGTTGTTAGTCAATCACTTCGGCATTTTTTTTGCATAATTTGTCGAAGAAAGCAGCTCTAAATTCGATAAAGTATGTACCATGTATGAAACGCCTAAAGCATTAAGTTTTGCGTAAGCGTTGCTTACGATTACCGATTCCACAGCAAATACTTAAACCTTTCCAAAATCCTTTCCAAAATCCTTTCCGAAATCCTTTCCAAAATCCTTTCCAAAATCCTTTCCAAAATCCTTTCCAAAATCCTTTCCAAAATCCTTTCCAAAATCCTTTCCAAAATCCTTTC
>JAYUKJ010000764.1:0-2657 GCA_043764555.1 Saprospiraceae bacterium | reverse complement strand
CTTCATCCGTCACCTCAAATTTTTCACGGCTGTTGGCCACCACCGAACGGAAGGCACAAGGAACAATTTTAGCATTAAAATGCGTAATCAAACCCCATTTTCCACGTCCTTTCGACACGGGCGCAAAACCCGATTTGAAATGCTGTACTTCTTCGTATTCAAACGGAATTTGCGGCTTGCCTTTTTTGTTCAAAAAGCCCCATTTTCCTTTGTCATTTTGGGTTGCATAATGCCCATCATACACGCGGTCGATTGTTTGATAAATTGGTTTCGCCAGTATCTTACCCACTGAGTCCATCATGCCCCATTTTCCTTCTTTTTTTATCCTCAAATTGCCCATTCTATCCATCGCCATAATGGCTTGATACGGCGTTGCGGTGATGAGTTGCAAATTCCGTTTTTCAATTAATAAATACGACACTTTGCTGTCTTCAACGACATTTACGACCAAAAATCTATCACCCGAATAAACCGAATCAGTCAATACGTAATGCCATTTTTTAGTAATACTTTCGTCGGTTACGGGGATAACGATATTACCATTTCTATCAATAACAACATCCGCCTTGCAACTGCCTTCTTTCTCCGCGCAATTCTCGACAACCGTCGTTGCAACAGCCAAACCGAAGCTGTTAAAGTCACCAACCGACGCGTAATTTGCCTTAATTTGCTCTTTTCCGTCGTATTTTATAAATCCACATTTACCATCCGTTTGGCAAGCCGACGCCAAACCTAACTCATTGAAGGCATTAATTGAGACGTATTTAGGCGTAATAATAACGTTTAAATTGGTATCAATCAAGCCGTATAAATTCGCTTCGTTGCGAATAATCGCCACGCCGAATTCGTTAAAATCAGTGATTGAGTTATAAAATTTACTTATTTGATAATTTCTTGAATTAAGCAAAGCAAGCCCCAATTTATCTTTAATTGTGGCAATGCCAAACTCATTGAAATTGGAAATAGACTCGTAATTTACGGGCGTCCGCATGGCCCAAGTTGTGTCCAACAAACCGACGTTTTTATTCTGTAAAACGCGGTAAATACCCGAGATATTTGTTGGCTCGATGTCGTCATAAACAACGTCAAATAACGTCTTTCCGTTGAGTCCAATTAAGCCCAATTTTTTAGCGTTGCGCACGCGAAAAACGTCGTTTTTATGGAATGAACTCATCTCGTCGTAGAACTTCGACAATGTTACCTTCGTCCGTGCGTAATCATTGTCAATTAAGACCATTTTATTGTTGCTGGCGCGCGCCAAAGAAACACCGTTCTTCAAAGCTTTTGCATCCGCAATATTTTCGAGCGCGTCTGACTCGTTGCCTTCGCCATCAATAAAAAACCAATCGACGCGCTTGACGAGCGCAGAACCCGCGTTGAACGGCTCGGCACGCTCATATTGACACGTAATCGCTTCGTCGCCGCAAAGATTTAGAAAACCAAACACTTGGTCTTTGCGAATACGCGCAAACCCTTCGCGGTAGTTTTCGACAAGTCCGTAGCGGCTGTTGCCGCGCAAAGTCGCCAATTCAAACGCCATAAGCGCGTTGTCGTCCATGTCGCGGGTACGCACAAAAGTGTTCTTTTGATTGTCTAACTGCAAGCATTTCGCGCTTTTTAGCGTATTCAAGCCCGAAGCATAATAACTGCGCTCCGTATTTGCGTTGGGTACCGTATTGGCAATTGCCTCTTTTTTCTTAGTCAAAATGGTCGTCATTTTGTCCAAATAGATACTGAAATCTTGGGGCGTAACGGCTTCGGGACTCTTGCTCGTGAGTTCAATTTTAGAAAGCGCGCTTGTGTCAACGGAGACGCTAAAATCGCGGTAGAGGTTGAACAGCGTCTTAAAAATATGGCGCGCTTCTTCGGTCGCATCCATAATTTTCAACGGCTTTGCCAAACCCGTTGTCCCACTAAGAGAGACCATTTTTTTTGAAGCAAGTGGCTCAGAAAAATTTTGAGCATGGAGGGCATTAAAAATGCCTAAACTGATAAGTACAAGAACATAGTTTAGAAAACTTTTCATTGTGGAAAAACTTTTAAAATTGATTGGAATAGAATAGTTTGTGGAACAAAGGTGCATGAAAGTTACGATATAGTGACGCTTTCAGAATAAAAAGTAACGTAATATAATAGCATATTTTTTTATTGTATATCTAAAAATAAAATATAACACCTAACTGAAAAATAGTAGCCAAAATATTTGTTTTTTACGTAAAAAATCTTAAATAATGCCTTAGACAACTAAATTGTCCTTAATTTTGTTTCGGCTGCTCTACAAATTTGATTAGTCAATATGGTGAAATAAAGTAAAAAAAAACAAGTCTTTTTTTCAATTTATCGTGACACCCTATTTTTCATATTTCAGGCAAAGTGGTATAAATGAAAAAGCACATTCCTTTTGAGAATGTGCTTTTGATAGCGTCAACAAAACAAGTCCTTTAGTTTTTATCCCCCTCAGTATTTTTGTTCGCTTTAGCGCGCAATTGCTCAAATTTAGGGCAATTTGTTTCGCATTCACCTTTATCATTGATGCTGTACAAAGCATTATCATCATCCGTAATTTGAAACTTCGTTTCTGCGTCATTCAACATCACCGAACGGAACGCGCAAGGCACAATTTTAGCGTTGAAACGGTTGATTAAACCCCATTTTCC
>JAYUKJ010000763.1:0-2659 GCA_043764555.1 Saprospiraceae bacterium | reverse complement strand
AGTCCCACCAAAAACGGTTTTGTGGAACCTAAATCAGACGGGTTTTGGGCATTCAGAAGAGTCATAAATGCGCTAAAAATGGTCGTTAAAATAAAGCGGTTGTGCGTCATGCGGTTGTGAATTTTGATTAAATTAATATCACCGATTAACGCCATTTGAAGAAAGAAAATTATCAAATTCGGTGTCTTTAATTAATTAATTTTGACCAAAGGACTCCTCAGTATAAAAGCCGTCCCGATAGCTAAATGAGCTATCGGGACGGCTTTTATACTGAGGGGGCCTTCAGTCCTCATCATCAGCATTTACCTCATTTACAACGCCCACTTTGCGCATCATTCTGAGCCGCACTTTTTCTAAATATTTATTTTTAACAATGCGTAATTTATTGATTTTACGTAGTTTTCGTAAATATTTATAAGGATACATCGGCCAAAAGCAAGTACGCGTGTTGACGGGTTTTAAGCCCAGTTTTACGCCAATGGCGTTCATAAAGTGGATGCAATTGTTGTTGTAAAGGCTGTATGGTTGCGATTTCCAAACCTCCACTTCTTGCATCGTTTCGGCGTATTCTAAGCTATCGACTTCGATAACAAAACGGCGCAGCAGCAGCTCCCGATTGCTGTTTTTGACGTAACCTTCTTGAACTGTACCTTGAACATCTTTGAAAATGCCCATGCCTTTGACGGGGAAAAAACCGTAGGTGAATTGACTCGTTTTGAGTTGGAAAGAATCTTCACGGCGCCACGTGATAAAGGCGTGTCCGCCAATCGAAAACGGGCGTAAAGTGGGAAAACGCGCCGAAAAAAGGAGGTAATAATGCGGCGTTTGAGCCACACTCGAAGACGTTAATAGCAAGCAATAAAGAATGAGAAAATATTTTAGAGTACGCATACTTCAGAATTTAATTGGTTGATTGACAACGCGTTACGAAGAGAAAATACTGAGGGGTCCTAAAAAAAATTAATAGTTGTCCAAAAAATAGTTAGCGCCCATCATTTCCTGCAAAGGCGGTTGCATAAAACGCCGTCGGGAAATGTACAAATCTATCTCTTCGTAATAGTTTTCAGCCATTTTTCTATCCTGCAAAGGCGGATACATCAGTAAGGCGGCAATCGTTGCTTGGTCAAATTGATGGAAATCGTTTTCTAAGCAAAATTGGCGCACCGCCCACAGCCAAAAAACGGTCAACGTTTCGTGATAGCCCGTTTCATTATTGCCTTTTCCAACGACGTCATTGTAGCGCCAAATGCGCTCTTTCATTTCGGGCAAAGCGCGCTTATTGTAAGATAAGTAAATGTATAAACCCATGATTAAATGCATATTATGCGTCCATTCTCGGATGGGCAACGTGCAATCTTCCAGTTGAGCGATGTTGCGATAGGCTTCTCTAATCGTCATAAATTGTTGTTTTTATAGAATTGATTGAGAGCAAATTTAGGCGTTTTTTTTAAAATTGACGAATTTAACGTTGTCGATATTCTAAACATCAACGACGTTTTTTGATTTTTGTACGTACAATGCGGTATTCGTTTTTAGATTTGCTCAAGTTTTAGTCAATATTCATTGAAACAGTTTAACTACACGCAGATTCAAGTATGAAAAGCTATTTAACTATCATTTCTCTCTTTTTTATCTTTTCTCTTTCCGCCCAAACCAATAAGATTGACAGTTTACAAAAGCTATTAGCGGGCAGTCTCGTTGACAGCCACCGCGTGCGCGTCTTGACGGATTTAGGCATTGCATCGCGGGCGTTAAACGCGCAAATTGCGGTCGATTATGCGCAAAAAGCGGTCGATTTGGCGGAAAAAACGGGCATCGACCGACTCAAAAGTCGAACCTACCACAACCTCGCTTGGGACTTGGTGTACGTCGGTAAGTACCCCGAAGCAAACGAAAAAGCCTTGCAAGCCTTGAAGATTAAGGAGCAAGAAAAAGACAAAGCAGGCACGGGTAGAGCGTTGAGTCTGCTCGGCATTATTGCCTACAATATGAATGATTTTGATAAAGCGACTGCCTTTCACGGGCGGGCGTTTTCGCTCTCGGAAGCCCTGAATGACTCCACAAGCATGGGCCATGACTTGGGGAATATGGGCAATGTGTTTGAAAAACAAAAACAACTCGACAAAGCACTCGACTACTACAAAAGGCAATTGGCGATAGTTGAAAAAATAAATTTACTCACGCTACTGCCCGCCGCTTACACGAACATGGGCAACATCTACGCTCGACAGAAAAACGCCGAAAAAGCGCTCATCTTTTACGAAAAAGCGCTCGAAATCAACCTAAAAATGGGCAAAAATCTCGGATTGCCTTACACTTACGGCAATATTGCGTTGGCTTTGCTTCAGTTGAGTCGGTTCGCTGAAGCGGTTACAAGTGCGCAAAAAGGGCTTGATATTGCTCAGAAAACGGACGCAAAAAGGGCGATTAAATTCGCGTTTATTACGCTTTCCGAGATTTACGATGCGCAGAAAGATTACGAGAAATCACTCTATTACCACAAGAAATTTTACGCCCTTTCGGACTCCATGAACGGTACGGAACGTCAAAAATCAGTCGTTGAATTGCAAACCAAATACGAAACCGAAAAGAAAGAGCAACAGATTCTTTTCTTAGAGAAATCGGCGTTTCAAGAGCGTGAAATTTCGGAACAAAAACG
>JAYUKJ010000762.1:0-2661 GCA_043764555.1 Saprospiraceae bacterium | reverse complement strand
GATTTTATCCCGAAAAAGCCTACGATAAAGATGCCGAAATCGCGCGTCAAGGAAAAATTTTGCTCCATTTATTAGTCGCTTTGAAAAGTGATAAATTTTTCGATAAGCCTTTTCCCAAAACAACGGGACCAGAGTTGTTTAGCGTGGAATATGTTGAAAAAGCGCTGAAAAAAGCGGCAAAAAGGGACCCCTCAGTATCAAGCCTTTTTTCGGCATTAAAATCGAAAACGGAGCGACCAAGCGACCAACAAATCGCCGATTTATTGGCCACCTTAACCCGTTTTTCGGCCGAAACGATTGCTGAAGCGATTAGAAATGTTTTAGTGGAAAAGAAATTTATCGCCGCTGAAATCCACGCGTTTAAAATCTATATGAGTGGCGGTGGTATGCATAATCCGTTGTTGGTCAATTGGTTAAAAAAATTATTGCCTGAAATTGAATTCTGCAAGACCGACGATTTGGGCATCAACGGCGACGCTAAAGAAGCCGTTTTGTTCGCCATTCTCGCCAACGAATGCGTGGCGAGCAATCCAGTGGATTTTGGGAATCGGGCGGGCGTTCCGAGCGTTTCGATGGGTAAAATTTCGTTTCCAAATTAAAAAATATTCCTATGAAAAAAGACCCAATTTCTGAACATTTCACCATGCCTTTTGAGCATAAAAATGAGCCAATTGCGTCAAAACGCACGTACAATCGACGGATTATGCGCTATTTCTGGATGTCGTTTACCTTGCTTATCGGCTCGCTCGGCGTCGGTATGTTGGGTTACAAATTCATCGTCGGCGTTGGTGGTTGGGACGACGCTTTTCTGAATGCTTCGATGATTTTGACGGGTATGGGGCCAATGATTGACCCTAATCTCCAATTGTCAACGGCGGCAAAAATCTTTTCGGGTTTGTACGCTATTTACAGTGGTGTGGCATTTTTATCGAGTATTGCGCTGTTTTTCACGCCCATTGTCCATCGTTTTTTCCATTTGATGCACGTTGATGTGGATGATAAGTAATACGTTTTTAAACTTTAACGTCGGCGAGGTTTAAAACTTCGCCGACGTTGTATTGTATTGTAATTTAATTCAAATCCATCGGCACGTCTAACAACAGAATCTCCACATTAGCATCCGCTTTGATGGTCAATTTTTCAAAATCCCAAATGCCCAAAGCGTCCCTTTTACTGAGCGGTGTGCCGTTGACGGTCGCCGAGCCTTCAATCACGAAAGCGTAAACCCCGTTGCCTTCGCGCCTTTTCGGATATTCTTTTTCAACACCCGCTTCCAAGCTACCGAGCGAAAACCACGCATTTTGATGGATGCCCATGGCGCCATTTTCGGCTTCTTCGGAATCAATCGGCGCGACAACCGTTTGCAATTGATTGGCGCGGTCTTCGGGTTTAAACGTTTTTTGGTCATAACGCGGCGTGACGTTGCGCTGATTTGGAAAAACCCAAATTTGCAACAAACTCACTTCTTTATCCGCGTTGGCGTTGAATTCTGAATGGCGCACACCCGTTCCCGCCGACATCACCTGAATATCAAATTGTTCAATAATGCCTTCATTGCCCATTGAGTCGCGGTGCTTCAAAGCGCCGCGCAAAGGAATCGTGATAATCTCCATATTATCGTGTGGATGCGTGCCAAAACCCATCGAAGGCGCCACAATATCGTCATTTAAGACGCGCAAAGCGCCAAAATTCATCCGTTTTGGGTCGTGATAATTGGCGAAACTGAACGAATGATGCGCGTTTAACCAGCCGTGATTGGCGTTGCCGCGGGTATTTGCTTTGTACAAAATGATATTTGTCATGATTTTTTTATCGCTTAAAAAATTTTGTTAGACCTATTTTTCGTTGGATAAAAGCCGATTTGATGTTGAAAAGTTCCCAACGATTGGACAAAACTACGCTAAATATTACCTTCTTAACCTGTGTTAAAAAATGTATGGCCCGCCTAATTGCGGATAAACTTTGTAAACTTAAAGTTTTCCACATTCTGTTGGCCCTTTTCTTTCGTTAAACACGGTTTTTCTACTACTTTCGCTCCTCGAAATTGAAAAAGATAATTAAAAACGAATTTTTAAAATAAGTTCACAGCGAGAAGGTTCAATTTTACTTCCTTACTAACTGCTTTTCAGTCGTTTACAAATTTTTAATTCTCAATTTTTAATTTTTAATTTCCTCCGCAAGGACCCCTCAGTATTTTTAGAAAAATTTAATAAAAAAATAGAACAGAATGAAATTCAGCGTTTCCTCGTCCGACCTGCTCAAGCAATTGCAACTCGCTAACGGTGCAATTGGCTCGAACCCCGTTTTACCAATATTGGAAGATTTTCTATTCACAATCAGTGGAAATAAATTGACAATTGCCGCAACCGACCTCGAAACAAGCATCACAACGACGCTTGAAGTCATGTCGGACGGTGACGGTTCAATCGCCGTTCCCGCTAAAATTCTGGTGGACACGCTCAAAGCATTGCCGCAGCAACCCGTGACTTTCAGCATCAACGAAGACAATTTTGCGATTGAAATCACGTCGGCTTACGGCAAATACAAGCTCGCAGGTGAAAATGGCGCGGATTTCCCAACCGTTCCGCAAGCCGATGATGAAGCAAGTATTACAATTCCTGCGCATACGTTGTCGCAAGGCATCAATAAAACGTTGTTCGC
>JAYUKJ010000761.1:0-9044 GCA_043764555.1 Saprospiraceae bacterium | reverse complement strand
TTAATATGGTGCTTAAATTGTTGTTCGTGTTGACTTTTTTGTCGGCGCTCAAAACCGACGAAAATTCTAAAAGTGCATTCAGCAAATGCTCCATTTTTTTGACCCCATCCGTTACAAAATTCATGTATTCGTTGGCTTCCGAAGGCAAATTTTTCATGTATTTCCTTTCAATCAAATTAGTGAAACTATGAATGTTTCTAAGTGGCTCTTTTAGGTCGTGTGCGGAGGCATGAGCGAACTGCAACAGGACTTCGTTTGATTCTTCTAATTGTCGATTTTTATCTTGAATTTCCTTGTTTTTTGCGCTTAAAAGCCGATTTTTTCCCTCTTTTGCGCGTGAAACGTAAAACAGAAACCCGAGTAACAACAGAAAAACAATCAAGCCACTCAAGGCAATTGTGTAACCTTGACGCAATTTTATCGCCTTCACTTGCTCTTCGCTGCGCACCAAATTGTACTTAAATTGGGCTTCCGCAATGCGTTTTGTATTCTCTTCGGAGAAAATAGAATCCTGCAATTTGACCGCTTTTTTCAGCTGCAAAAGAGACGAATCAGCATCACCTTTTTTCTCGAAAGCCTCCGATAATTGCGCGTAATTGTTTTGTGATAATTGGTTTTTGCCGTATTTTCGGGATAAAATAAGGCTCTCATTCAATTGAATAATGGCATTGTCATATTCACCTTTTTTGATATAAATATTGCCCAAACTATTCTTGAAAGACATGACTTCAATATCCGCCATTGAAGGCATCAATACCGCGCATTTTTTGTAGTAAAAAGCCGCTTTTTCTAAATCATTAATTTTGTTATACGTGTCGCCCAAGGCAATTAACAAATCAATTTGACCCGTTTTGTCGCCAATCTGTTTGCTCAAATCTAAAGCTTTATTAAATATATTGATTGCTTTTTCAAATTGTCCACATTCTTTTAACACAATGCCGTAAGATAAGTAAACGTATTGTCGAGGCAGGTTAATGGTATCGATTTTATCCACAAAACTCAGCGATTTTTCACTGTTTTGCAACGCCAAATCGTAGTTTTTTGTCCGTAAATAAACAGCGGCGAGGCGGCGATAGCTGTTACAAATTTCGTTTGAATTGTTCATCTGAACCGACAATTCAATGCTTTGAATCAGGTAGCGTGTTGCTTTTTCATAGTCATTAATTTCTTTATAAAAAACGCCTAATTCTAAGCAACTTAACTGTTTGATACTCGGGTTTCTTGTTGCCAAACCGAGTTCATAATTCTTCAAATAGTAGTCGTGCGCCTTCGCAATATCGCCAATTGCCATGTAGGAATTGCCAACTTTAGAATAAATATTTTTCTTAATGTCGTTAGGTAAATAGTCCACAAGAGCCAATGATTCAACAAAATACACATTCGATTTTTTTGCCTGATTATTGACTTTATAGATATTCGCCGTTCGATGATAAGTTTGATATAACCAATAATTATCATTATATTTTTTTGCTAAAATCAAAGCTTCACGACAATCAGACAAGGCTGCTGTTGTGTCCGAAAACCGCTTCGTTTGTGCGTCAATTAAGAGGCTATTAATGCGCGCGGTATCTTTTTGATAGGTTTGAGCAGCCATATACTGAGGAGTCCTCAACAAGGCTAAAAATAGGACTATATGTTTCAATAGTTGGAAAATCGAGGACGTTTTTGTCGGCATTAGTTTCATTAAGCATAAATTATAAATAGTTCTACTACAAAGCTAACAATTGGTGACGAAGGGCAAACAGCTAAATGATTTGTTTCGTGACAGTATTTATTAACTAAAATTTAAAATAATTCATGCGTAAATCTTTGTTAGAACCTTTTTAATGCATCTTTTTTTTCTATTTATTTAATTTCACAACCGCCGAGCGTGACAATAAAGAAGGTGAAATAAATCAGAGTTAAAAATTCCCTTAAACGCCTATTTTTAGCTTTTATACTGAGGGGGCCTATTTTCTAACTCAATCGCCTTTTGTAATCCTTTATAATCTTTACAAGCCGTCGGATGGCGCAATTTTTATTGAATAATGACGTTTTAAAACGCGTAATTTTAATTAAAAAAAGAAGATGAAAAAACTCGTTTTTGCCTTTATCCTTTTGACAATCAATCAGTTAGCGACAGCCCAAATCAAACCGGACACGCCCCAAAATGCGGGATTTGACCGCCTTTCGGTGCTTGAAGATTCGATTGCGCGGCTCGCTCAGATTGCCGTTCAAGACACGTTACTCGACGAACGACAGGCGGCAAATGCGCGCCTTTTGCCGCTCATGCGGGAGGCTTTGTCGCTGCCGAATGCCTTTAATTATCCTTTTTCAAAAATTGAAAATATTTCGATTCAGCAACCCAAAGATGCCGCTTTTAGGGTCTTTACGTGGCAATTATTCATTGACGAAAATAGCTATCAATACTTCGGTTTTTTACAGCTAAATCGCTCAAAACCAACGGTTTTTGAATTAAATAATAATGTAGCGGATGTGTCGAGACCTGAAAAAGAAATCCTAACAACCGACCGTTGGTTTGGTTGCGTGTATTACAATTTAAAAGAATTTAAAACCAAAGATGGCATGAAATACTTGCTCTTTGGTTACAACGCAAACAACGCCGATGAGCGAATTAAGGTCTGCGATGTCTTAGTGCTGAAAGGGTCAAATGTGCGTTTTGGCGCGCCCGTTTTTGAGGTTTCCGACATTGCGGGGCGTAAAAAAGAGCGCCTAAATCGGCTCGTTTTGACTTATTCGGCGGACGTGGTTGTGCGGCTGAACTATGACAACGAGTTGGGTTTTGTCATACATGATCATTTGGAAGCGATGGCGTCAAAAAATCCAAATTTGCCCTTCACTTACGTACCAGATGGCACGTATGAAGCCTTTCAATTGAAAAAAGAAACTTGGGAACACCTCGATAAAGTGCCGAATTTGAAATTAGGCGACGGTAATGCACCGCGTCCGACGCCGATTTTGGACAAAAAAGGGAAAATGAGCGCAGAAGAAATAAAGAATTTTAAGTTTCCTAATAATACGCAAGGCGTGAAGAATTGATTGTAATCGTTAAGATTTTCATAAAAAACAAAGGCATAATAAACCTTGGTTTTTTTTAATCGTCCTAATAGCGTTCCGAATTTAATGAGGAATAAAAAAGAAATTAAAAAACATTAAATTTTTAATTTGTAAGTTATTAATAATAAGCAAGTTGAAGTAATTCGTAGCTGTTTTTAATTCTTTTTTTTGAAAAATTCTTTATTTTTATCAATCAAAAACATCAAAGTATTATGAAAAAAGTAGCAATTTTAGTTGCCTTTATGTGTGCATTTATTGCGCCGACATTCGCTCAAAACGACGCGGTTGCCGCACCTTTGACAAACGAAAAAGTGGTGGGTAAAAGCGACCGCCGCGCTAACTTAAAACAGGCAAGCAAAGAACTCAATTTGTCGGCTGAACAAAAGACGAAAATGAAGGAAATTGGGCAGTCTTTTAAGGGCAAAATGATGGCGATTAAGTCGGACGCGGCGTTGTCGAAAGACCAACGAAAAATTCAAGTTGGCGAAGTGGCAAAGGGTCATGAAGCGGAGATTAAAGCGGTTTTATCGCCCGAACAATTCACAAAATGGCAGGAAATGAAAAGCATTCGCCGTGACAAAATGAAGCAATATCACGGCAAAAAAGGCGCTGCTAAAAGCGACGAAGACGGTCAATGAGAATCAATTGATTGGCTTTGATTTGATTTGATTAATAAAATGTCGATGTGATGTAAAATCATATCGACATTTTTTTTTAGCGTTTTAAAAAATTGACAATTTAAAAGGATTATTAAATCTAAAATCTCGCATTTAGGCCCCCTCAGTATTTTACGATTTTTTTGCTAATTTTGCGCTCATTTTCAATTAAAAATCAATGTATTATGCCTAAAAATACGCTTCAAGCGAAACTCGACGCCTTCGCGCGCCTCTTGAAAATTATGGACGAACTCCGCGAACAATGCCCGTGGGACAGGAAGCAAACGATGGAAAGTTTGCGCAATTTGACGATTGAGGAAACCTACGAATTGGCTGACGCGATTCTCGACGGCGATTTGAAAGGCATTAGCGAAGAACTCGGCGATGTGATGCTTCACATGGTTTTTTACGCTAAGATTGGTGACGAAAAAAACAGTTTTGATATTGCAGATTCTTTGAATGCGGTGTGCGAAAAACTCATTTTTAGGCACCCGCACATTTACAGCGATTGGGTCGTCAAGGACGAAGAGGAAGTGAAGCGCAATTGGGAAAAATTGAAGCTCAAAGAAAAGGGTAAAAAATCGGTTTTGGAAGGCGTGCCGCGCTCGTTGCCCGCAATTGTAAAGGCGTATCGGATGCAGGAAAAGACGGCTAAAATTGGTTTTGAATGGGAAAACACCGAGCAAGTTTGGGCAAAAGTGGAAGAAGAAATTGCCGAATTAAAGGAAGCCGTTGACTTGATGCCCGACAAAAAAGAGGAAGAATTTGGCGACGTTTTATTTTCGCTCATCAACTATGCGCGCTTCATCGGCGTTGACCCCGAAACGGCTTTGGAACGGACAAATCGGAAGTTCAAAAGCCGTTTTGAATACATCGAAGCAAACGCACCGCGCGCGCTGGAAGACATGAGTTTGGAAGAAATGGACGCGCTTTGGAACGCAGCAAAAGTGGTCGAGAGAAAATCATAAATTATGAATAGTTTTTGTATTAAATTGTTGATTACTAATGGTTTGTGTAGTTTAATTTATGATTTTATTTTTATGTAAATTTATGTAAATTTATGCAAAAATACATAAAAAATAGCCGTGATGCTGAGGGGTATCGACGGCTATTTTTTTCGCTAATTTTATGGATTTTAAAGCCAAATTTTAATTTTTATTGTTTTTACGACTTCAATATTGGCGTGATTAGCAGCCGTTATTGTCACCGTTGCGTCCGTCCAATCCGATACTTTTGCCGTCCAAATGGCGTTAAAAGCGTAGGTTTTCAGGTTAAGAACGGGTGGCGATTGGGCATATAAAACGGCTTTGGTTTTGTCATCCGTGATGGTAATTTTTAATGAGTGTAAGCCGTCCGCGTCGCCTGTTTCGCCCTTAATTGTAATCGGTTGACCGTCTGTGAATTGCGCTTCGCCAAGCGGTGCGGCAACGGATAAAGTAGGTGCATCGGTCGCGTGTTTCTGGCATGAAAACGTGCAAAAAAGGCTTGCAACTAAGAATAATGTGGTGAATTTCATCGTGAATTTATTTTTTAACGTGATGTTTAAACTGAAATATTGTACGTATTCATCAACGAGATTTAGGGTGCTTTAGTTTTCTCTAAATGCTAAAAATAAATATTTAGAACCGTTTCAAAAAAAAAAGGACTCCTCAGTATTTAAGTGAAAAGTGAAAAGTGAAAAGTAGGAAAAAAGTGCTTTTAGAGGCGTTTATACTGAGGGGTCCTATTTTTCACTTTTCACTTTTCACTTACCACTTAATTGATAGACAAATTCTTTGAGCCATTGCGCCCATTCGAGGTGCGTTTTTTCTTTTGTAAAATGCTGATAATCAATGGGTTCGCCGAAAATAAAATCAATGGTTTGGTTTTTTTGACGGTACATTTCGTCGGCGAGATAGAGCATTTCGATATTGGCTTTGATGCCCAATTTCTTTCGATTGTTCGCCAAATTATAGAAAAAAGCCGAGTTTTCACCGCCAATGTACGCGGGAATAATGGGTTTTTTGTACTTAATGGCTTTGGCAATAAAACTCTTTTGCCATTCTAAATCCTTGATTTCTCCGTCTTGACGCCGCGAAACGAGTCCCGCAGGGAAGAATAAAACGCAATTGTCGGAAGCAAAAACGTCGTCCATGAGCCGTAAATTTTCTTTCGGATTTTTGCCGTGTTTGTTAACACCAACGAATAATTCGCCGAAATTCTGAAGGTTCAGCAGAATATCATTGACAAAAAAGCGCGTGTCGGAACGCCTTGTGCCAATGACTTTCATCAATCCGATGCCATCCAAACCGCCCAGCGGATGGTTTGCCGCAATGATGCAGCCGCCCGAAATTGGGATGTTTTCCAAGCCTTTGACGGTAACATTTGCGCCCATTTCTTTGAAACAAGCGTTGACAAAATCGTGATTTTTTAGATGTCCGTTTTGCTCGATAAAGGCGTTTACTTCCTTTTCGTGGATGATGCGTTTCAAATAATTCAGAATGAAATTAGGCAAAAAACGAGCGAGCGTGGCGTTTTTTGACGCGATAAGTTGTTGAACATCAATGAATGGTGTCTGTTTCTCGGACATAAATAATTATTCAAAAATTTTAGAATATAATTGATTTAAAGCAATGAAACCATCGGCAACGGGAATGGCTTCATCGAGTGATGTGAAGTCCAAATTGCGCCATTCATTGTTACTTTTACGAATATAAGTGGATGCCCAAACGGAGCCTTGTTCTACAAAAATGACCTGTTGAAGCGACGGAATTTGCTTATAATCCATCAGTTTTTCTGATAAATCAAAATCACGAGTGCTTCTTGACAGTATTTCAACAATTAAATACGGATTGACTACGCCTGTGGAAGTGCGTTTATTCGATTTGTATTTTCGCGTTTCAATAGTACCGTTTACTACCATCACATCGGGATTATAGCCTCCGCGTTCTGCTCCAATAAAGATTTTCGAGTTACTCCCCAAGGTACTAAAATCACCGTCAACACCTAAAATTGTGGACAAATAGTAGATAAAACGCGCCACAAGGCGTTCGTGAGTTACTGTTGCTTCTCCCATAATGATGTCGGTTTTCTCGTCAATTTCGATAAAAGAAATAATAAATCCATTGCGGTAATGAACGCGGTATTCGCAGTCATGCGCTAAATCTAAGTACTCTTGAAAAGTGGCAGCTACGCGGATTTCACGCTTTCCCATATCGGCGCGTTCCGCAAAAGTTAGCGGCAACGGCGAACGGCGACGGCGCGTCAACAAGGGTTTTGAGGCTTCAATTCTCGTTTCCAAAACGGGTGATTCAGCGATTTGAGCAAGTTCCATATTTCTTAATTTTTCACAAAGTTAACCGTTTTTTCTAAAAACAGAAGTACAAAAAGGACCCCTCAGTATGAACGCCTTTTTTTGCTTCAAAAGTCGAAATGTTCTGCCAAATGGTCTTCCAAAATGTCGATTAATTCGGGTTGCATAAACGTGAAATCATCGGGAATATTGAAGGTAATGCACGTTTTATTCCTAATTCTTGGGTTGATGTCTTCGGCATAATGCTGTTTCAGACGGTCGCGGTGCTTGCGTTCCATGAGGAAAATCAGGTCTGCCCAACGAATCATGCCCAACGTGATTTTCACGCGGGCATTGTTCTCCGTTCCCGCCGATTTGACGTCAAAATCGGGGTTGTCTTTAAACATTTTTTCGGCAGTCAAGCTGCGGCGTTTGTTTTGGCTGCAAACGAAAAGGAGTTTTAGTTTTTCCATTTTTAATGTAATCGGCAAATTTATTTGCCGCTTTAAGTTATTAGGTATTTTTAGCGGCAAATAAATTTGCCGACTACTTTTCACGCCGCAAAAGTGCGACTTCATCCTTAAAATCCTGCTGTTCGGTTGTTTATTTCTTTTAGTTATTGGCACCCAAAGCACCTTTACGACATCAAAAAACGGCAGCCTTTACGCCCATTTTTAATGTCCTTCATTGCTTTGCAACAATTCAATTAAATCAGTTTTAAACCACTTTCACGTATGAAAAAGCTACTTATTGCCTTTGTTTTACTCATAAACACCTTTTCTGAACGCCATTTAATCGCGCAACCTTACATGGGCAACAATGGAAAATACCGTTTTGCACAACGCACCATGGGCGTTCAAATCGAGACAACGCCGACGGGCGGCACGACTTTTTTTAAGCAAGGCGATAAGACGTTTTCGCAGGACATCGGGGGAAAAACGCAACTTAGCCTGATGGTTGCTGGCTTACATTTTTGGGGACACGCCGATTTTTCCATCACTTTTCCCATTTATCAATTTCAAAACAGAAAAGACAGTTCGTACAAAAGCGGCGGAAATTTTGAGATTATTGGCACGCGTTATTACCCGTGGCGCTTGGAAAATGGAAAAATTAGACCATATATTGGTACAGCCTTGCAAATTTCCTATTATCGGCAAGAAGGCATGGGCCTTTTCAGAGGCGTTGGCGGTCCAAATACCGTGCGGTTCAATGCGCCTTTGACGTTTGGCGTGGCTTATATAAACGGAAAAAATATATTTGAATTGGGCGCAAAATGGACGTATAACAATAAATTCGATTACTATCTCGACCGTGAAACGCAACAAACAATTACCACGGCGCCCGTGTCTTTTAACCTAACATTGCGCCGTTATTTTGAGAATACTGCGCCACAATTTGAGGCAAAAGAAGCAAGCGGTGAGCTAAAACGCAACCATCAAATCTTGATTGACAACCGCCGTCGCAATGCGTTTTCGCTCGCTGTGGGTCTTTCGAGTGCGGCTTTTGTTGGTCAAAATAGCTATAATGCTGATAAAAATCCTTATATGTCTTCTTTCGGCATTAAGACATTTTTAGAGTTTGGCGTCGGCTACAATTTGGATAAATTGGACGCGCATTTAAACGTTTCTTATCGCAGTTACAGCATGGAACAGTCGTCTTATCGGCGGGTTCAGCAGGTAAAACGGCAAGGTTTGGGCATCGAAGCGTACAAATTTCTCTTGGATTACAAAGGTTTTGTGCCATTTTTGGGTGCGGGTTTGAGCAACGAAAATCTGCAAATTACGGACGAAGACAAGCTAACGGGCAAGGTTGAAACGGGCAATGCGACGCTGAAAGCCGCGCCTTTTATCATCGCGGGTTGGGACATTCGCTACCACCGCGCAAATTGGTTTATGTTGCGAACAAACATTAGATATTTTCCAACTTTGAGTGCGGAAGTTGGCAACAATGGTAAATTTCCTTTTCGCCAATGTGAACTCAATTTTATTCAAGCCGTTTTTTATCCTGAACGCTTGTATTTGAAGAAAAAATTGTTCAATAAATAGGAAAAAAAGCCAAAA
>JAYUKJ010000760.1:0-9051 GCA_043764555.1 Saprospiraceae bacterium | reverse complement strand
CACCACAAAATGATTTTGATTCCAATGCGCGATGCACGGCAAAGGTGCGGTCAACAGACACGCGTCGTTTTCACCTTTATCGTAGCCCACTTTGACGGTTATCGGGGAAAGTCCGATTTTTTCAGCCGCTTCCATAATGCCGAGTGCGGACACACCTTCACGGCTGAGGTAACAAAATTCGCGGAGATAGGGCAGCGAATAATCCTTGCCGTGGTGTTTGGCAATCATCATCAAGCAAGTCGGACCGCAGTCCATCGCATCGCGTTGTTTGAAATAGGGGAATTGTTTGAACATTGTGTTTTATTAATGGTATTGGTGTTTGAAAATAGTTGTTTTTGATACAGAAAGGATACGGCTTGTGGGCAAAGCCACAACCATTTTAGGCGGAATTTTTAGCGGGAAAAGTATGTTTTTCGAGAAAAAAGACGTAACTTTTGCTTTAGTCTTTAGAGTTTGAAACAGTTTGAAACAGTTTGAAACAGTTTGAAACAGTTTGAAACAGTTTGAAACAGCTTGAAACAGCTTGAAACAGCTTGAAACAGCTTGAAACAGCTTGAAACAGCGGAACTAATGCGTTTAAGTACATATCGTGTTTTATTTAAAGATTTGGTTAATGGATTCAGTGGATTGATTAAAGTATGCACCGCAAAAGTGGCAAACGAAGGCGTAAATAAAATACCTTAATATTGGTATTAACATATCTATAAAAATAATATATTAAAAAATAAGTCCCCTCAGTCTAAAACGTCCGAAAGCCTTACAAATCATGATTTGTAAGGCTTTCGGACGTTTTAGACGCTGCTTCATCACCTCAAAATTGTCATATCCCCCCTCAGTATTTTGCCGTCGGCGGTGTTCAAACGCAGCACGTAATAGTACGTGCCTTCGGGCAGCGGGTCGCCGCTTTGATTGGTGCCGCGCCACGTGTTTTTGTACGGTTTTGATTGGTATAAAATGTCGCCCCACCGATTGAAAATCACCAATTCATTTTTGTCAAATTGCTCAAGTCCGTCAATTACGAGGGCGTCGTTTTTGCCGTCGTCGTTTGGCGTAATGGCGTTTGGCACGTCGATAACGATTGTTTTAACCGAGTCGAGTTTCGGTTGAATCAAAATGCGGACTTCGCCCGTATCGCAGAGTTTGGTGCATAAATCACTGCAAATGATGTATTTAAACGTGACGATTCCTTGAAATGTGGCGTCGGGAATGTACGTAAACGAACCATTTGAGAACAAATCGAAGCGACCACTCGATGGATTTGTCAAGCGCGTTACGGAGTAGGTGCCAAGCGGCGCGCTCTCCGACACGTTGCCATTTACGGGTTTTCCAACTTGCGTAATCAGCGACAGATTGATGGCTTTGGGCAGCAAAGGTAGAAAAATCAGTACCGTGTCGCGCACCGAATAATCCAAACACGCGGTGTCGTTGACCGTCCAAATAAAGACATTGCGCCCATTTTGCAAGTTATTAATGACCGTGCGCGCTTCGGCGGGGTCGGTGATTTGAACGCCCGCCGTGAGGCTCGTCCATTTACCGACGTATGATAAATTTTCGTTGCCTTCCAATTGGACTTGCGTCGCGCAAACGCTGCGGTCGATGCCCGCATTTGAAATTGGAAAAGTCCTGAGATTGATGCGCGCCGAGTCCGTAATGAGCGCCCTGCAACCGTTTTTATCTTTTGCTTCAATGAGCTTATAAGTTGCTGATAATGAAGGGTTTATACTGAGGGGGTCGTTGTTTCTAAGATTCAAAGCAAACGAAAGTGTTGGGTTGTTGCCCGCTTGATAGGTAAGGTCTAAGGCGCTCGTTTGGTTCGTTGTGAAACGCAATGCGACGGGCGCAAAACGACAAACGGTTGTGTCGCCGACGAGTCCTGCCGTGAATTTATCTTTGAAGACAATCGGAATGCCGCGTGATTGCGCGACGCATCGTTTGGACGTATCGACGTTGCCGCTAACTTGTTGGTCACCGACGATAAACGTGACGAAATAGACGCGGTTGTAGAGCAAAAATGCGGAATCGAAGGCAAAAATCCCCGTTTTGTTGCGCAGGAAAATGTTGCCCACGCGCGTTGCCGTTCCCGTGTGCAGGACGTATTCAGATATGTCGTTTGCGTCTAATTTGGCGTCGCCGAGTGGCAACGCTTTGCCCGTCAAGCCGTAGCAAACGACGAGTGAATCGGCGCGTAAAGTTCCCGCCGATGTGTAGCAAGGACATTGTTTGACGCCTTTAACGGTGTCGGATTTGCAACCCACGTTGTCGGTCACGACGAAAAAATAAGGCGTGCCGCTTGGAATGGTATTCGACAGAAACGTCACGTTTTGCAAACTGCCAAGTGCGCTGCCGCCGATTGAATACGGCGCGGCGTTGCCCGAAATGCTCAATTGAACGCGGTAATCGGTGGCTTCTTGGTTGCAATTTTGGTCAATCAGCGTCACGGTCGGCACGTCTCTAAACGTTACGTCTATCGAATCGCTCATGTTGCATTCGCCACCGTTTGTTTCTTCAAATCTAAATGTGTAAATACCTGATTTTGAAACTGTTACATTGGTTTGAGAGCGGTCGAAAGCGGTGAAATTAGCCGTCGTACCCGTGGGTTTTGCAACGATGCTCCACGTTTTTACGGAGCCATTTGATGAGCCATTAAGCGTCATAGTTTTGCCACAAACGGTCGTGTCAGCACCCGCGTTGACGATGGGACGCGCTAAAACACTCAATCGAATGGTCGCGCCGTTGCCGACGCCGCAATCGTTTTCGGCGCGTACAATCAGAAAGCCGTTCGCCGCTGCATTGGTCACGTTGACCGTGATGGTGTTGCCCGTTGAGTCGCCAACGAAACGAACGCCCGTTGGCAGATTCCAAATGTAGCGCAACACATCGGCTTGGATTGGCACCGAATACGTTTCAATTGAATTGCTGCAAACGGTGTTTTTGCCCGAAATTGTTCCAACAATCGTCGGTGGCGACTTCACAACCACGTCGCGGCGGCTCACTTTGCCGTCCGAACAACCGCCGATGGGCAAAAGGCGCACCGTGCCGCCCGTTGATGAAAAACGCGCCGTCAAACAGCTTGTGCCTTGTCCACTGATAATGGCGGCGGTCGTTGGCACTTGCCAAACAAAGCGCGCGCTGCCGTCGTCGGGAACGCAAAAACGGATGGTTGAATCTTTGCAAATAACCGTCGCGCCCGTGATAATCAATGAATCGAGGTCGGCGCTTACGGTTACGTTGATGCACGTTTTTTGGCGCGCACCGCACGCGTTTTCGATGTCCAAACAGACTTGTCCGCTCGTCGAACTCGTCCAGTCGATGCGGATGGAGTCGGTGCCTTGACCCCTCAGTAGGACGACGTCCGCTGGCACCGTCCACGCGTAAGTGCGGATATTGGCGTCGCGGGGCGTGGAAAAACTGATTTGCGTGCTTGGGCAAACCGTTCGGCTGCCGTTGATGGTTGGTGCCAACGCCGTTGCATTTTTAATAACGACGGGCAAACTCACGCCGCGCGCGAGTTGACACGCGTTTTTAGTGGTTAAAAACACGGTGCCGTTGCCCGAAAATGTTCCCCAAAAGACGATAATTGTCCGCGTGCCTTGACCCCTCAATATGGAAGCGCCCGTTGGCACTTGCCAATCGTAATCGGTGGTTGAGGCGGCATCAGCGACGGTGAAAACGGTTGTGTCGTTGGAACAAGGTGATGCAATGCCTTGAATCGGTAGAGAATCGGGAATCGTGTTGGAGATTTGAACGTCTAAAATTGTTGGCAAACCCGTGCCGCAACGGCTGCTCGGCGTCACCGTTACGCGTCCGTTTGTTGCTGCCCAACGGACCCAAAGTGAGTCGGTCGTTAAGGCATTTTGCGCCGTGCCGCCCGTTACCGACCACCGTAAAGTGGTGTTTGGCATTGGCGAAACGCGGTAGGTGATGGTGGCGTTCGGACAAACGGTTGTACTGCCCGTTATACTGAGGGGGCCTGGAATTTGCCCAATATCGACCGAAATACACGCCGTATCGCTCACGCCGCACGCGTTTTGAGCGCCGACGCAGACTTTTGAATTGGTGGCATTTGCGTTCCAAGTGGTGGTGATTTGGTTGACGCCGCGTGTGAATGTGCCGTTCGTTACCGTCCATTTGTAGCTCGTGTCGTTCAACAAAGGCGTTGGAATGAGGTAGGCTTCGTTGAGCGCGCCGCACGTGGTATTGGGTCCCGCGATTGTTGGTTTTGTCGGCTGATTGCCGCTTTTCGTTACGGTGACGCTGTTGGATTTTGGACAGTTTCTACCGTTCAAGGTGACCGTTGCCGTGACCGTAAAAACGCCCGCTTGATTGACGGATACTGAGGGGGTCGTCCCGATAACGACGCCGCTCGAATTTTTCCATTCGTAAGCAACCGTTGCCGCCGTCGGCTTGTTGACGACGCCCGCGGTGAGGGTACTTTGCGGAAATTCACACGTAATTTCGTTGTTTTTGGTCGGTATGGGTAACGTAAAATCAATGAGCGTAAGTTTGAGGTTGATGATAGAATCACAACCACGGGACGAACCGCGTGGCACGGTGATGGCAAAATTACCTTGCGTATTCCGCGTTTGACCACCAATGACGACGGATGTTCCCGCGCAAATTGTCGTGTCGATGCTTTTCGTGGCGGTCGGATAATTTCTCAGAATCAACGTGACGGTAGAATCACAACCCGCCGCGGTTTGGAACGTTGCTGGATAATCGCCCGCCGCCCGTCGGACTGAACCGCCCCAGGTGATGCCGTCTTGCGCGCATTTGAAAAGTGCGCTGTCGCGAGTAATCGGTGGAAAATTTCTCAAAATGAGCGTCACGACGGAATCGCAACCCGACGCATTCGTCAAAGTGTCGATATAAGTGCCGGCTGCGGTTCTATTTTGACCTTTGAAAAAATAAGGAATCGCCGTGCATTTTGTCGTGTCAATCGTCCGCGCGTTGGGTGTTCCCACTTTTACGGATTTGCAAAACCACGCCGTCGTGTCGCATTTAGCGACGATTCTCACGCAAACGCTGTCCGAAACGTTGCCCCAATTCACGGTAATTGATTTTTGATTGGCGCCCGAGAGGGGCGTTGTTGGCGTCGCTGCATTGGCGCGCCAAAGGTAATTTTCGGCATTTGGAACGGTGGGAATACTGTACGTGAGGTTGGTTCGGCTGCCGCAAATTTGGGAAAGTCCCGTGATTGTGGGCGTGGGAATGGCTTGGGTTGCGTTATAAATTTGTCCGCTGGCGACTGAAATTTCATACGAGCATACATCACCAGTGTAACCATCGATCATCATGTAGTAGGTTTGTCCAATTACTAACCCTGTTAAAGCTGCGTTTATTGCACTAAAGTTGGCCCTTCCAAAACAACCACCTTCTACTTTGTAAAAAGTATCACAATCAGCGGTACTGTAAACAAAAAATTGAATACCATCTGCACTAAAATTAGAGGGTAGAACCTTGAAAGTTAGTTCTGTGGACGCTGCAATAAAAGCTAACCAATGATTGTTGTCGATGTTTCCGCCAAGACAAATTATACCTTTAGTCGGTATAGTTAGTGTGTTGGTAATGGGTAATCTGCCATAGTACGGAAACTCGGTAGAGTTTAGAAGCGGTGCAGTTTGGCACGTTAGTCCTGCGGGTCGCACGGGGCAACTGTTTGGTTTTAGGATGGTTACTTTGCCGTGATTGCGGGTAACGGTGGCACGAACGCCGCCCGATGTGAAAATTGAAAGTGGGTCGCCGTTCAATAGGTCGTTAAAACTCACCGAAGCGGGCGTCGGACTGTACGCGAGGACGCGAAAGGTAAGCGTAAAAAAAGGTTCTCCGTCGTCGATTGAGCTTGGAAGCCCTTCCCAATTGATGAGTAGAAAACCCGTTGAAGCGTTGGCGGTTTGAAAACTTGTTGTTTGATTGAAACCATCGAGTAGTCCCGTCAGATTGCTCGCGCTTTGATAAGACAAAAGCGCAGGATTCCAACCAATCGGAATCGTTAATGCATCGACATCGGTGAAACCTTGCGTCGTCACTTCAATGTTAACGATGTCGCCGATACTTGCCGTTTTGAAACTTGCAAAAAGCCCAATATTTGCCAAGTTTTTAACCGAAGTACGCGGCAATGTGGTGTTTTTTGCTTCCGCAAAGGTGGTTTGTAAACTTAAAAAAACGACAATTAAACGCGTCGCCAAGCGCCAGAATGTTGTGGAACGATTCATGGGAAATTCAGTGTCAAGATTTTTATTGGTGATTGAGATGTGTATCGGTGCAAATTTAGGTTCTTTGCCCACGATTATAAGTGTATTTTTCATGCAATGTCGGTTTTTAACCCATTTAGGGTACTTATTGTTTTTAATTTTTAATTTTCAATTTAACCAATGGCGCGTTTTTTTCTCGCATCGGCACTACTTTTTGGTAGTGTTTTCATTGTTATCGTTCCGCCCTTTCAAGTGGCGGACGAAATCAATCATTTTTTTCGCGCTTGGCAAGTCTCGGACGGCGTTTTCGTCGGTATTCGGACGCTCGACAATCGGCTTGGCGGCGATTTGCCCATTTCTGTCGTAAAGATAACCGAACCCTTCGATTCGCTGCGTTTCGACTCTCATAATAAAATCAAATCTAATACCATTTTTAATAATCTGTCCGTTCCGCTTGATGCTCAAAGTCGCCAATTTAAGGATTTTTCCAACACGGCTATCTACGCGCCGACCGCTTATTTGCCGCAAGTTGTGGCAATCGGCATCGGCAAATCGCTGAATTTAGGACCCCTCAGTATATTTTACTTTTCGCGCTTTTTGACGCTAATATTTTGGTTATCAATGGTTTACGCAGCGCTGAAAATCATACCGTTTAAGCGCGATTTGCTCGCAGCGCTTGCCCTCTTGCCGTCGTCTTTGTTTATCAACGCCTCGGCGAGCGGCGATGTCGTTACAAACGCTTGCAGTTTCTTACTCATTGCTTTGTTTGTGAAATTAATTGTCGAAAAAAAACAATTAACCCACCGTCAAACGTTCGCCTATTTCACGGGCATTTTCGCAACGACGCTGCTTATTTCGTTGAATAAATTGGCGTATTTTCCGATCATTTTTTTGATTTTTTTAATCCCTAAAGAACGGTTTAAAGGTTGGAAAAATAAGGCAATTGTGGCAACCATCTTAATCATTTTGAACCTATCGGCGCTGGCTTTTTGGTCAACAACCGTTAAGCCGCTTTACATTAAATACGAAGACTACAACGCCGCTTTTGTCCGTGGTCAAGAACTCAAAGAAGGCGTGGAACCGTCGCTGCAAATGGCGTTTATTTTGCACAATCCATTGACTTTCAGTAAAATAGCCATTCTGAATTTAACTAAGTCGTTTCCCCGCACCGTTAGCCACTACGTTGGAAAATTCGGTTGGGAAGAGAACTATTTGCCCATGCATCTCATCTTTATCCTCGTTTTATTGGTCTTGATTCAAGCCATTAATAAGGACACAGTCATGGTGGATTCAAAAAAGGGACCCCTCAGTATAAACGCCAAATTTGGGTTTTGGAGCGTCGGTACGCTGATGACTTTCAGCTTTACGGCGACCATGTACGCCATTTGGAACCCCGTCGGCAGCAGCGGCATTGCCAATTTGATGGGCAAATACTTTGTGCCAATTTATCCGCTTTTTTTTCTCGGAATGCCGCATTTTGACTTGTCAAAAAACCGCATTTCGCGTTTTTTGGCGCAGCCGAAAGTGCTTTTCGGCGCCTTGTGGTGGGTGCTTATTTGGTCGATTTTTCAAGTGCTTGCGCGTTATTATTTTTAGTAAAAACGCATTTTTTTCGCTAAAATACTGAGGGGTCTTTTTTTTAATTTAAAAATTTATATTTAGCGCTTTAAAATAGTAAAACTCATTGTGTTCCAACGGACAAACGCCCATTAATCGGCTTTTATTGATTGCGCATTTTTCATCCAAAAAGTCCCGTGGAAAACGGCTTAAACCGCGCTTTTATCAAGTCAAAATGTTCTTTTTCACGGTTTTCGTTTCTGAAAAAAACAATGCCGCACCAAAACAAATCAATCGACAAACGCACCCGCGGATGCCCTTTGATGTCCGCCCAAGCTGCTTCCATATCCGCCGACCAATGCACATCATCGAAGATGAGAACGGTGTTTTCGTTGGTTTTTTCCAAACATTTTTCAAAATAATCGAGCGTTGGAACCCGCCGATGATTGCCGTCGATGAAGGCTAAATCGAGCGTTTTTAGGGACTTCAAAACGGCCGGTAGCGTGTCGTCAAATCGCCCAACGGTGATGTCAATTTTATGTTTTTCAAATTCGGTTGAGAAATTTTGAACGTATTTGGTCTCAAAATTCAAGACATCGGGGTCGTTGTGTTTCAATCCCGTTTTGCGAAAAGTATCGTAAAACCAATCAAAATTGCGCCGTGCCAACCGCGCAATTTCGGTCGAGCCTTCCAACGTGAAAATTTTAGCAGTGCGCGGCGCGCCTTCCGCAAGATGCAAAGTAGAAACACCGAGTGATGTGCCTAATTCGATGATTGTCAAGGGTTTATAGAGTTCAGAAATCCTGAATAGCCATTGGCACTGAAAAGCGGGCGATAGGGCAGAAGCGGCAATTGAACTGATTCGGCGCCTCCGTTTCAAGCCGTCAACGACCGAACCCGCGCCGAAATCTTCGACTTCAATCGTCTCTCGGCTCGCCAAAAGTTCCGCCCTCAGTATGTCGGTTTCGTGGAAGACATAAAACGCCCGGTCGTCTTCCAACACGTTTTGAACGAATTCAAAAACGAACGGCGAATGCACATTGTATTGCGTTTTGGCGCGGAGATAAAAGCGGATGAAACGGACAAGGATTTTTATTCTATCAAACATATTTTAAGGTGTATTTCTAACTTTGCGGCAAAACTACGTTTTTAACGAAATTTTAAGCGTCTTAAATCAAATACATCCTAAGAAATCACGTTTTAAGGGCGCTTCTCCACGGATTACACGGATTTTCACGGACTAAATTCGCATTGATATTTAAACGCCGTCTTTCTCATTTTTTAACAAAACAAAACTACTACC
>JAYUKJ010000759.1:0-2663 GCA_043764555.1 Saprospiraceae bacterium | reverse complement strand
CTCTTTCAAGCTCTTTCAAGCTCTTTCAAGCTCTTTCAAGCTCTTTCAAGCTCTTTCAAGCTCTTTCAAGCTCTTTCAAGCTCTTTCAAGCTCTAAAGACTGTAGCACAAGCTACATCTTTTTCCTCAAAAAACATACGTTTTCCTTTAAAGATTCCGCCTAAAATGGTTGTGGCTTTGCCCAAAACCATGTCCTTACTGTATCAAAAAACATGATAACCACGCAGTACACTGCGGGCAACTCAGCGCGCCGTTGCAATAATTCATCGTCTTCACCCACGCTGCACAGGAAACCAAAATCACTATGGAACGTACAGACGAAATATACAAACGACTCATTTTCAAAACTTATCAAAAACTGCACAATGAAAAACACGCAAAAAAAGCCGATTCCTAACTACGCATGGTATGGTAGCGACATGAGTATGTCTCATTTTGATATGCTCATTTGGGGTTACAAAGACAACCCTTATGATACCTCAAAGCCACATTCTCACACTTACAACGAGGTATTGATTTTCAATGAAGGCGGCGGCGTTCATCAAATTGACGGCGTATCGTTCCCAATTAGTGACAATTCGGTTCATTTTGTTCCGAAAGGTGCTTTGCACACGGTCATTCGGAACGTGCAATCGGCGGGGAGTACCTTTATGTTCAATACCGATTATTTTGCAACTTGTCCTTTGAAGAAGAATTTTGTTGAATCATTGCCTTTTTTCAAACATGATTTAGGCGGTCATGTGGTTGAGTTTAAGGACAACCGATTTGAAAAAATTCGATTGTTGATTGAACAGATAAAGGAAGAATATTTATCAGTTTTGAAAGACAAAATTAGGATGGAAGCGATTCAAACCTTGGTACATTCTTTTCTTTTGGCGTGTCAACGAGAGATGCAGACTTCAGGTGTTTTGACACCGAAAACCCTTTGGCATCACCACAATCCGATGATGGAAAAACTGCTTGATTTAATTGAAATGCACTACAAAAAGCGGTTTTCGGTCGAAAAATACGCCAATTTGCTCTTTGTTTCAGTTAGTCAACTGAATCGGTTGTGTCACACGACGTTTCAAAAAACGGTGTTGGAACTCATCCACGACCGCGTGTTGAAAGAGGCAAAAAACCAATTATTGTTCACGCACGAGCCTGTGAAAGAAATTGCGTGGGCATTGGGTTTTGAATATCCCGCCAATTTCATTGAGTTTTTTACGAAAAAAGTAGGCATGTCACCTACGCAGTTTCGGGAAACAACGGAGTAGAATGGAATGCTTGGGTTAAACAAAATAGCCGTTTTTATTGAGGTGTCTTTATTCGACCCCTCAGTAAAAACGGCTATTTTTTTAAAATTTCTAATACCTTATCACCTTACGCGTTGCCAAATGATGTCCTTTTTGAGCCAATTCTACAAAATATAAGCCTGATGGTAAACCCGACAAGTCAACATCTACCCCCTCAGTAAAAACGGCTTTTTTTAGCAAAATACGTCCCAGTGTATCTTTTAAAATAATCTCTGTCACCTCATTTTTACCCCAATCAACGTGAATCGTGTTAGAAGTTGGATTGGGATGTAAGGTTATGACGGATTTGAGCGAGTTCACATCGCCCGTAGCTGTTGTAAGGTCTAAGCTAAGGGCATCAATTGTAAAAAATCTATTAATAGGGATAAGGCAAGCATACCCTCTTTTATCAAAAACATCACTTATGAAAACAATTTGAAGCGTATCTGGTGTGTCCACATTTTTATAAATTACTGGTACTTCAAATGCCTTATACATTGTCGTCGTTCCTAAAAAAAGTTTCCCTTTTCCAATTGTATCAGTGATTCTTGATTGTGTATTGAATTTGGTAAGAAAAATATAGGCTTCACAGGAGTCATTATAACCACAATTGTCACCATATTCATATTTGTAATAACCTTTCAATTTATTGACTCTTTTTGTGAAAGGGACGCCTGCCCCATCTGAGCCTAATCTCAAAGCGTCGCCTAAATTAATATAAGCCGTATAAATTTTAGCAGCATAGTCGCCTTGATAAGCATTCCGAACAGGTAACTTGCCAGCGTACCAACCTTTAATTCTGCCGTTTGAGTCTAATTTTTCAAATCCTAAATTGAAATCTAATTCAATTTGAGATAATGCTTTTTGTGAAATCATCACGAGTAAAACCAACAATAGCTTCTTCATTTTTAATCTATTTTTTTGATGAATTAAATTATTTTGATTCAAAAGTACAGGCAAATAATCAATTAGAAAAGACCATGCGCGAAAATCATAATCAGATGCGTGAAAATCATAATTGTTAGATAGTCAATTGACTGAATCTTTGTATTTGTAAACGGTTTATAATATTTTCTAACAATTTAAAACAATGATTATGGTACGAATCAGAAATTTGTTATTGTTAAGATGGACCGTTTTTTTTCGAGAATGTGTAGGGTAAGCACTTGATTTTAAACAAAATAACCGTTTTTACTGAGGGGGTCGAATTGAGACCCTTCAATAAAAACGGCTATTTTTTTTAAAATTTCTAATACCTTATCACCTTACGCGTTGCCAAATGATGTCCCTTTCGATTCAATTCTACAAAATATAAGCCTGATGGTAAACCCGATAAATCAATATCTATCCCCTCAGTAAAAACGGCTTTTTTTAGCAAAATACGCTCTAA
>JAYUKJ010000758.1:0-9075 GCA_043764555.1 Saprospiraceae bacterium | reverse complement strand
TGAATTGGGCTTTCAATCCGCCATTTTCCGCCACAATTTTCACTTTTTGCTCTTGTTGCCAAACGCCGAAAGTTTCGTTCAAACTCCAAACCGAGACGCTATCACCCGCTTTAACGGCTTGGTTGGTCTCTGGATTTCTGATTTTTCCCGAATTACTAATGTCCATCGTCATATCGAGCGGTTCCGAAAATCTATCGACTTTGACGCCGCCGACGTTCATGTCGAAAGCAATGAAACCCGCCGTCGTGAACTGGCCAGGCGCCATCTGTTTGCCCGTCGAATCGACCACGTAATCGGCGTTCATGCCACCGGGGAAACTCACGACGGAGGCCTCATTTACAGCGTCGAAATGCGTCAGACGGACGCTCGCGGTGCCTGATAAAATCGCGCCGTTTTTGTCCAAAAGTTGCGTTCCCGCCTTGATTTTAGCGGTAACAGCCTCCGATTTATCGCCTTTATTGCTGCGCGTCGGGGTTGCCAAAACCAAGTCTTGTGCGATGCCCGTCGCACCGTTGACGGACACTTCTTTGCTCACGATTGTTACGCCTTTCGGTTGTTGACCCGCCGCCGTGCTGATGAGGCGCATCGAGGTGACATTAACCGATTTGCCATTCGCAATCGTGAAATTGCGGATGCCGTCCAAGTAGCCTTCTGCCTTGATAACGACTGTAAAAACCAACGGTGTTGTCTCGGTCGGAATGTCCGAGCGGCGAATCGCGAGGTTGATGATATTGCCATCGGGTGCGCTGATTTTTTCGCCAACGGGCGAAAAAATCTTGGCTTTATCGCGACCGACGATTTCAACCGTCATTTTTTGAGGAATCCGTTGGCTTTCGATGTCGGCATCAACGGCTTGAATGGAAATCGTCGTAAACAAGACTTCGTTGCCGATATAGACATTCGTTCCTTGCAAAATATCTTCGGGTTTACAAGACTGCGCAATAAAAGTCGTCAAGGCAAAACCAATCGCAACGACTAAGGCTGAGGAGAATATTTTTTTCATTTTTTGTTATATTTAAATAAATGATAGAAAAGGTATTATGCATTTTTTTTAATAAAAAAGGCGTTTATACTGAGGGGTCCCTCCGACCGCTAAAAAACGGTCGGCGGTTGTCCCTACTTGTTTTTGGGGTAAAAAAAAAGCACGTTTAAAATGAGGAATATTTTAAATTCCAAATTATTCCATCTTGGAATTTGGCATTTGAAATCTGGCATTTGAAATCCTTCAACGGAGTCGATAAGCCAGTCGAAGATTACCCGTCGGCCATATTTTATTGATTGTTTTGGCGTTCAGATTGCGCTCAAGGATGGGACCGTTTGTCTCCGTTTCTTTTAAAATAACGCCTTGATTGATGTTGACTTTTACCCGATAGTCGCCCATGTAGTAGGCGCCAAAATCGAGACTGAGATTGAGCCGTCGCCGTGGCGTTGCGCGACCGATGCCGAAGCCAAAGTAAGGCGATACTTTTTGGGCAAAAGATACCTCGATGCCACCGCTGCCCAAATCGCTCGGTTGCAACGACACGGCGTTCAGCTGCACATTCGTCAACAATTCGCCCGAAACGGTGAGTTTTTTCTGCGGAAAAACAGCTGCTCCAGCAATCAATCTAAAGCGCCCTTTTGGTCCTACACCATATTCTAACAAACCGTTAATGTTTGAAAAATGCGCGCCGACGCTCACTGATACCGATTTTGTAATGTCCGAGCCTGTGGGGTCTTTGGTCGTGATGTCGTAGCGGAAGTTGTTTTTTTCATAATCCCGATACCCGAAGCCAAGCCGCACTGTCCAATGGGAACGAAATTTATAAGCCAAGTCCACGCCGAGAAGGTTCGTGGCACCCACCTTCACACCGAGTTTGTACGCTATGAACGGGACGACCGCGTTTTCAGCACCCACATTTAGACCGACCGACCAGTGCTGAATCGCATTGCTACGCTTTACACTATCGCGTCGATGTGCGCGTAAAGCCAAGCGTGCATCTTGTTTTAAAGAGTCCTGCGTGTGGGTTTCAATCTGATTGGTTTTTATTTTGTTAGAATTTGTTGGCTTCAACGAATTAGTATTATCTTTACTTTTTAAGAAGACCACATCGTCTTCGACAATTTTTAAGGAGACCACATCGTCTTCGACAATGCTTTTTAGAAACACCACATCGTCCTCAACAATGCTTTCTAAGAACACAACGTCGTCTTCGACAATGCTTTTCAAAAGCACCGTGTTCTTTAAAAACTGCACGTTTTTTTTGTTATTTAGCGTCAAAAGCCGCATTTTGATGTCTTTTTCACGCAACCGTTTTAGAAACACAACGTCGTCTTCAACAATCTGCAAAAACACAACGTCATCTTCAACAATCTGCAAATAGCCGACCCCGCTTCTCACGAGGCGTTTCAATAAAAAAACTTTTTGAGCAACGGCAGTCCCGTTTGTAGCCGTATTCACATACGCAACATTTGTACTGTTAACTAAGTCTTGCCCGTCAAGCGCCGTCAGTGTCAAAAGGGCAAAAAATAGAAAAAAGGTTCTAAAATATTTAAGTTCCATACTGTTAGGGTTTAAAAGCGGATTAAAATAAGAAACTACATATACATTCATTTCATGTTGCAAAGCTGCCTTAAATAGGGTGTATAAAAAATTACAATTTTATAAAACATTCTTTATTTTTGAATTTTAACGTGTTGCTAATCAACTGTTTACGCTACTATTCTTCCAAAAAACACGGCTATGCACAATAGTTTTTTACTCAATTTTTTTAAATATTTAGATAAAAAAGACCGCCGTGAGTTGCGCAAAGCCGTTCGCTCGCCGTTTTTTAATCAAAAAGATGAGCTTATTCGCTTGTTCGATTGCCTCGATAAGCACATCGACAACCCCAAAGTTGCGCTCAGTCAAGCGTGGGTTTTTGAGCAAGTATTTCCTGACAAGCCTTTCAATGCCCTTGCTTTGCACCGCGCCGCGTCGGCATTGACGCAGTTGACGCGCCGTTTTCTCGCCATTTCTGAATTTGAAAACACACCCCCTCAGTATCAACTGTCCTTGACGCGGGCTTTGCGGCAACGACAGGCAACGAAAATGTATGAGCATGAATTGAAGGAAGCCAAGCTGTTTTTGGAGAAACAACCTTTGCGCAATGCGGCATTTCACTTGCAACATTATATGCTTCTGCTCGACGAATACGATTACAAAAGGCAGCACAAACGGGAAGGCGATTTGCCCGTTCAGGAATTGTCCGATAATTTGGATAATTTTTATGTGACCGAGGCGCTGCGGCAAGCCTGCGCTATGAAAGCCCATCAAACGGTGTCGGCTCAATTGACCTATCAGCAGCCGTTTAGCGCCGCCGTTTTGGCACATTTAGATGTGGATAAAATGCGGGATATACCGTCAATTGCGGCTTATTTTTACGCATTCAAGGCGCAAAATGACGAAAATACTGAGGGGTCCTATTTTGAAAAACTAAAGGATTTATTGATCAATGAGCGCCATTTTTTCAACGATGAGGAGTTGAAAAACCTCTACATCTTGGCCATCAATTATTGCGTCAAGCAGCAAAATCGAGGAAAAACAGCCTTCATTCAAGAAGCATTAGACTTGTACGAAGCGGGTTTGAAGAATAAGATTTTGCTCGATAACGGCTCTATTTCGCAGTACGCGTACCGCAATATGACGCTTCTCGCGATGAAGGCGGGCAATTGGCAAAAAGCTGAAGAATTATTGGAAACATATAAGAAGTATTTACCAAGTCTCGACCGTGAAAATGTTTATAAGTACAATGCTGCCATCTTGAATTTCAGGCAAGGCAATGCCGACAAGGCGATGTTGCTGCTCCAAGAAACGCAACTCCGAGAGCCGCTTTTTAACTTGGACGCTCGCCGACTTTTGGCGCGTATTTATTTTGAAAAAAATGAAAAAGACGCTTTGGAGTCCCTAACTATTTCTTCCCGAATTTATCTGAATCGCCAAAAAAACATTGGTTATCAGAAAGATATGTATGAAAATTTTTTTATTTTCATAATGAAAATAGCGAAACTTGACGCCCAATCAACCCTTAAAAAAGCGGCGTTAAAAGCGGATATTGCGGCGACCGAATTGCTCGCGGAGAAAAAATGGTTATTGGATATTTTAGCTTGAATCTTCGCGCGTTTCGGATACTTCAGCTTTCCAAAAATTTTTAACTTTTGGAAAGCTATTCCTTTTATTTTGTGAAAATATTATACTTCAAAATGCAATAAATCGCGCGGAAACCATCGCGCCAGCCAATTTTTTTACCTTCCGCATACGAGCGCCCGTAGTAGGAAATGCCGACTTCGTAAATCCGAATGTCTTTAATTCGAGAAATTTTAGCCGTGATTTCAGGCTCAAAACCGAAGCGTTTTTCGGTCAAATTGAGGCTTTGAATATCGGCGCGGCGAAACAATTTGTAGCAGGTTTCCATGTCCGTCAAATTCAAATTGGTGAGCATATTGGAGAGCATCGTCAACGCTTTGTTGCCGATTGAATGCCAAAAAAACAGAATGCGATGTGGTTTGCCGCCAATAAAACGTGAGCCAAAAACGACATCCGCAAAGCCGTCGAGTATCGGTTGGAGCAATGAATTGTATTCAGAAGGGTCATATTCGAGGTCGGCGTCCTGAATAACCACGTAATCGCCCGTCGCTTTCGCAATGCCTGTGTGCAAAGCCGCGCCTTTCCCCGCATTTTTCTCATGTCGAAAATAACGAATATCAAGCGTCGGATGTGCCGACATATAGCGCTGAATGGCTCCCTCAGTATCGTCGGTCGAAC
The DNA here is from genome assembly GCA_043764555.1 of Saprospiraceae bacterium. Lineage (GTDB taxonomy): Bacteria > Bacteroidota > Bacteroidia > Chitinophagales > Saprospiraceae > JAAFJT01. The sequence continues at coordinate 4,292 of JAYUKJ010000758.1, read as the reverse complement.
AATCGTTCGTGATGATGATTTCGGACGTCATGCCGTTCAACAGTTCAACGCGGCTGATACGGTCGAGAATCAAGTGAATCGTGCGCTCTTCGTTGTAAGCGGGCATGATGATGGACAATTTTTGACGCATGGAAACGGGGTTTTCTAATGATTTCTAATTAAAAATGAGGCGCAAAAGTAAACGGATATTGGGAAATTCAAATGTTTAAGGATTGCGATATTTAGATATTATCCGAAAATGCTCATTTTTAAGCATTTATACTGAGGGGTCCTTTTCGGTGGGCAGCAAGCGCCTTTTGTCGGAACTTAGAACAATAGAGTTGGCTGTCTCGTTGGAAAGTTATAAAATTACGGCAGCGTTCAAGCGGATGTATTATAACGTGTAAGATTTGACAATTTTTCAAAAGTTGCCCAATCTGAAACTTACGTGAGTAAGCGACATAAATAATTGATTATCAATATTTTAAAACTTTTTAGAAATGAATGTCAGAAATAAATCCCTACGCTTCACGGCGTTTTTATTGCTCATTTTTTGCTTGCAAAGGGACCCCTCAGTATTGACGGCTCAAGTGGCGCCGAAAAAGCTAAATTCGGCGGATATTTTTGAATCCATCAAAAAACTCAACGTTTTAGGCTCGGTTCTCTACGTGGCGGCGCATCCCGACGACGAAAACACGCGCATGATTTCTTATTTTGCCAACGCGCGCCACATGGATATTACGTATCTGTCGTTGACCCGTGGTGACGGTGGGCAAAATTTGATTGGTTCCGAACTGCGCGAAGAACTCGGTGCTTTGCGGACGCAAGAACTTCTCGCCGCGCGCGCAACGGACGGCGGCAAGCAGCTGTTTAGCCGCGCCAACGATTTTGGTTTTTCAAAATCGCCCGCCGAATCGTTCCAAATTTGGGGAAAAGACGCCATTCTGTCCGACGTTGTTTGGGCCATGCGGAAGGTGCAACCCGACATTGTTATCAACCGTTTTTCCACCGACACGGCGTTCGATACGCACGGACACCACACGGGTTCGGCGGTTTTGAGTTCCGAAGCGTTCGATATTGTGGGCAATCCATCAATATATTCTGAACAACTTAAATATGTAATGGCTTGGCAACCACGTCGTTTGTTCCAAAATCAGTCATGGTGGTGGTATGGTTCGCAGGAAAAATTTGAAGCGGCGATGGTCAAAGAGCAAATCATCAAATTTGACGCAGGCGTTTATTTACCCGTGCGCGGAAAATCTAATGATGAAATTGCTGCCGAAAGCCGCTCGATGCACAAATGTCAAGGCATGGGCATGATGAGTGCGCGGGGCGAAAATATGGAATATTTGCAATATCTGAAAGGGGCGAAAGGCGATGTCAAAGCGACAAAAGACCCGTTTGAAGGCATCAATACGTCGTGGTCGCGCATCGAAGGCGGCGCCGAAATTGGCAAAATAATCACAGCGGTTGAGCAAAATTTTAAATTTGATAATCCATCCGCCAGCGTAAAAGATTTGCTAAAAGCGCGTGATTTGATTCAAAAACTGCCTCAAAGCGTGTGGAAAACGCGTAAAATGGCGGATATTCAACAAACTATTTTGTCCTGTGCGGGCATTTTTATTGAGATAACGGCGAAGGATTTTTCGGCTACGCCAAATGGAAAACTCGACGTGTCGGCTGAAATCTTGAACCGTTCCGACGTTAAAACCAAGTTGACGCGCCTCAATTTCATGGAAATGAACGACCGTGAAAATTTAACTTTCCGTTCGTTGAAAGACACGGCAACGGATATAGAGCTAAAAAACAATGTGCGTAAAGTGATGAAATTCAATTTTATAGCGTCATTGGATGCCGTTTTGACAAGCCCTTACTGGTTGGATAAACCCGCGGCTTTGGGTATGTACACCGTCAAGCAGCAGTTGTTACGCGGTTTGCCCGAAACGCCGCGGACGTATGAAGTGGCGGTTGATGTGTTGATTGAAGGTCAAGCGTTTACGGTTAAAGTGCCGATTGTCCACAGTTCCGCTAATCCTGCGAAAGGTGAAATTTACCGTCCGCTCGAAGTGACCCCCTCAGTATTCGTAAATTTGGAAGAAAAAGTGTACGTTTTTGGCGACGAAGACGGCAAAAATGTGAATTTTATTGTCAAAGCGGGCGCCGAAAAAGTCAAAGGCCGCCTCAAACCTGAAGTGCCAAAAGGTTGGACAATCGACCCCGAGGCCGCCGATTTTAATTTGAAATTGAAGGGCGAAGAAGCCGTTTTGACCTTCAAATTGACGCCGCCAAAAGGCGAAAGTGAAGGCAAAATTGTCGCCAAAGCCTACTTGAAAGCAGCAGGCGATGCACCCGATGCGGACTTCTACGCGATTGAAACAAGAGCTGTTAAGTTTATTGAATATGACCACATTCCGACGCAAACCGTTTTGCGTCCTGCGGAAGCAAAAGTGGTGAAATTGAACATCGAAAAACGCGGCATCAACATCGGCTACGTCATGGGCGCGGGCGACGAAATGCCTGCTTGTTTGGAACAAATTGGCTATAAAATCACGCAAATTGGCGACCATGACTTGCAAAATGTCGATGGATTGCGCCGTTTTGACGCAATTGTTGTGGGCGTGCGCGCCTATAATGTGAAGGAGAAGTTGAAGTTTTATAATCAGAAACTCCTCGATTATGTGAACAACGGCGGCACAATGGTGGTGCAGTACAACACGGCTGGACGGGATTTGGTGTTGCCACAATTTGGTCCATATCCGTTCAAATTGGGACGCGGCCGAACGACGGAAGAAGAAGCGACCGTGCGTTTTTTGAAACCCGAACACAGCGTTTTGAACGTGCCGAATAAAATTACGAAAAAAGATTTTGAGGGTTGGGTGCAAGAGCGCGGCTTGTATTTTTTATCAGAATGGGATAAAAACTACGAAGCGATTTTGAGCTGCAACGACACCAACGAAAAAGCCGAAGATGGCGGCTTGGTCGTCGCCAAACACGGCAAAGGTTGGTACGTTTACACGGGTTATTCGTTCTTTCGGGAGTTGCCGATGGGCGTTTCGGGCGCCTATCGCTTGTTCGCCAACTTGTTGTCAATCGGAAAGGGATTACCTTAGTGGTTCTTTGCTGAATCGCAAAAAATAGACCCCTCAGTATAAAGCGTCAAAAAAGCCGTTTCACGTCGTGTGAAGCGGCTTTTTTTTATTAGAAATTTAAAAATATCGGGTAAAATTCTATTTGTCTATGACTTCTTAATCGTTTAACTTTGTGCTTCAATCATAAAAAAATCGAATCATGTCTGCTGCAACAATTGCTATAACGGCACCACATATTGCCCAAAAACGTCGGTCATCTGCCCGGAAACTGCCGACGACCTTAGCCGAATATTTGGTTTGGACGCCAAAAGACGGTTACTATTATGAATGGACAAAAGGTAAACTACTAAAAATTGACCCGATGATTTATCCCCACCAACTTCATATTGTCAAAAATTTGACCCGACTATTTGCTAAAACACCCGCCTATTTGAAAGGCGACGAACTGACACCAGAGTTCAGAATGGCAACGCTCGAAAGCCAATATCGGGTTCCTGATATGTCTTATTGGACAGTTAAGCAGCAACGCGAACACGCGGCGGGACAGAGAGCTGTATCAACCTTTGTTGTTGAAATCATCTCAAAACATGATTTAGCGTATGATGTTGAATGGAAAATGGAAGAATATTTTCAGGCAGGTGTTAGACTTGTTTGGCATATTTTCCCTGAAACGAAGAAAATATACGCTTTTTCATCGCCTTATAACGTCTCTATTTATCATGGTGACATTATTTGCAGTGCCGAAGAAGTCATCGAAGGTTTTTCGATTCCAGCAAAAGATATTTTTAAACTACCATAAAATTGACTTACTTTAACCAATAAAAACGCCGTCTCGATGCATCGGGACGGCGTTTTTGGCTTTCATACTGAGGGGTCCCCTTTTTCAAAATTCTTTATGCCGTTCCCAATAGTTTTGGTCTTCCACTTCTTCCAAAATCTGCAAATAATTTTCATAGCGAATATCGCTGATTTCATCCCGTTCCAAGGCTTCCAAAACGGCGCAGCTCGGTTCGTTTCGGTGCAAACAGGAGCCGCCAAAACGACATTCGTTGCTCAAAACAAAAAACTCCCTGAAATTGTGGGCAACTTGAATCGGCTCTAAGTTGTTGAAAGCCAACATTTTAATGCCGGGTGTATCAATCAAAGTGCCGCCAAAATCGAGTGGATGCATTTCGGCAAACGTCGTCGTGTGTTGTCCTTTGCCCGAATAATCTGAAATCTCAC
>JAYUKJ010000757.1:0-9078 GCA_043764555.1 Saprospiraceae bacterium | reverse complement strand
TCCTCAAATGTGTTGCGCGATTGCGCCAAAGTACCGCCACAGTAAAAAACGGCACTACCAATATTATTGGCCACAAAATTGGGATTATCAACGGTAATCGCTAATTTTTGGACAGTGCAACCGCCACCCACAATCTTGGCATTTGCATTTCTAAGCGTTATGTCCTTGAGCGTATAATTAACATTTACAAGTCCACCATCCAATTGTAAACCAATACAGCTATCACCCGTTGCCGAAATATTTATTTTTTCAAGCAAAATATTCGATAAATTAGATACCAATGGTGTCGGCAAATGCGCAATTCCAATGTATTTTACGTTAGAAAAACGAAGATTACTTAGCGTTAAATTAGTGATTCCCGCGTTAAAACTATTGCCATAGAAATAGAAGCCATTGGCTGAAAAATTACAATCAATATTTTTAACAAGCGTATTGTATTGATTTTCATTGCCCGATGGTTGATAATAGCCCACAAGCATCGGGTACATATTGCTATTTCCATAAATTTCCATACCATCAATCGTATTGTTTGATACGATGTCAAACACAGTACTCATGCGGTGCTTATTTAGATGCGTATAAACGATATTATTCTTGGCAACAGTCCCCATCGCTCTCAGTTTTAAGGCGCGTTTTGAACATTTAGAAAAAGTGCAATTTTCAATCAACAGCTTGCAATACTCGGCGCCACTACCCGTTCCTGCTTGTGAATAAGTTCTAATACCTTCGGCATCATCGTACAAAGCGACGTAATTTGGATTGTTGAGTTGCGCATTATCGAGCGTAGTTGTGATGTTATCGAACGAGCAGCTTCTAATCCTACCGTTTGTCGGCGTCGTTTGTAGCGCTAAAGGATTGGTCAAATCTTCATTAAAAAATAAAAGGGCATCCATAAAACCCACGCCTACGGCAATAGGGTTGATAAAATTAAAGCCTCTTTGAGTGTGTGGCTGCCCATCGTTGAATTTATTCATATTTCTGAACGTACAGTTCTCGATAAGCAAATCGGTCACGCCATACAGGTTTATCAGCAACCCAGATGTCTGATTCATCGTGTTTGAACCCGACCTAACGCCAACGATGTTTTCGAAAACGCAGCGCTGAAATTTCGGTGCCAACGTGTTAGAATCAACATAGACCAAACCCGTGCGCGGTTGATTGCCGCCGCCCGAAAAAATAAGACCATCGAACGTGTTGTCATTGCCCGAAATGTCTGCTAAACGACTTATAGCAATGTCTTCCAGCGCATTAGCTATAGGGTTAAATTCTAATGTAGAATTGTTGCCTGTGTAACGCCCGCCCGTTCGGTTAAAAAGAATTTTTTGACGACAAGGATAAATCGTATTAGGTTTGAATGAAATATCAATGCCGTCGTTAATCGCCTTTTGTATTGCGATTGAAGCGTCTTGCCCATTTTTGTATCCATAAATTTCTTCAAGCGCGTAGCTCACTTTTGTTACTTTTTTCACGCGTGAAGGCGGAGAAGACTGCGCTGATAAATGCGTTACAGTGAAGGCGAGCAGCAAAAAAAAATATTTTTTCATTTATTTTATAGTTGTCAAAAGAAAATGAGTGTCTCTTGAAATCTTGATTGCGCGGCTAAAAAGACATTTGAAGGTTTTCAAGAAATTTTCAAATCTTGAGAATTCAAACCTCATTTTCCACGTCCATACTCGTCAAAATTGCCAAATTCATATAGAAAAAAGAGCCAATTTTATCCGTTTCTATCAAGTCATTTATAATAATTAGAATCAAAATTGTCACCATTGAAAGCATCGTTGCCATTGTCGTGTTTCGTTGCCAACGCGTGCGCGCTTTGTGATAAATTTGTTCCCCCCTCAGTAAAAAATAGAAAACAAGTCCCAAAAATAAGATTGCGCCAACGACGCCTTGCTCAATGGCCATGAGCAAGTAATAACAATGTACAGTCGAGTGTTCGGGATTATCGCTCACGTAGGTCTTGAATTTTGTAACCGTGTATGTTTTGTAACTATCGAAAAAATTATTCGGACCAAAACCCGTCAAGGGCCGTTCAGCGACCATTCTGAAACCCGCAACCCAGCGATAAACGCGCTCCATTGTCGAAATATCTTCACCTTTGGCGGTAGCATCCAACAGATTGTCAAAACTTTGATGGGTAATTGCGCGCTCATATTTCGGTGCGTAGTCCAAATATTTATTATCGCTCGTTATATAACCGACAAAACCAATGATGCCGATGATGCTTGCGGCGACAACGTATTTGGTCAGACGCCATTTTATGATAAAATAAAAACCGAGCGCACCGACTACGGCACCGTAAGCGGCCCGCGTAAATGACAACTGAATGCCCACCAAAAACAACAAAGCGCCGCCAATCAGCAGCCTTTGTTGCCAACTTCCGCGCGGCGCCCAAGTCAAGCCAAGTCCGACAAATGGGAGAAAAATTGCCATAATGCACGCATAATTCACGTGATTTCTAAAAAATGGCTGCATCACATAGTTCACTTCGCTGAACGCAAAACCCAAAGCGGCGTGCCGAATTACCGTAATCGAGACCGCAATACTGAGGGGTATAAAAATCGTCCAAACAAAGCGTTTAAAATCTTTTTCTTCGCGCAACAGCGCGCCACCGAAATAATAAAAAGTAATGATATACCAAATTTTAGCCAGCACGTATTTCGTTGCTATCACCGTGTCAACGGCGCTCAATGTTGCCACCGTCGCCCAGACCAAACCGACGATAAGCAGGAGAGAAATCGGATGTTTGAAAAAAAGAGGACCCCTCAGTATATCCCCATTTTCAGGCGCTTTTTTCTGAAAAATGGTGATAAAGTATATCAACATTAAGCCAATAATGAGTGGTTCGGTTGGCAAATCGGTGCCGAGTCCATTTGGAAATTCGTATTCAACGGAGAAAGGTAAAGACGCGAGAAGGAGGAAAAACAGGCTGCGATAGTCCGTTATTGCCACAAAAACGAGCAGCATCAATGCAGGAATACCCATCGGAAACGGGCTTTGTAAAGCAACCGCCAACAATGAACTAACAACCGTGACAGCCGCAAAGATGCCGAAAGGTTTCTGAGAAAAGTGTTCTCTAAAAATGGATTTGAGATTCAAAAAGCTGATTATTATGATATTACGGATATTATGATACTGTATATACAAATTATCACAATATCCATAATATCTCCAATAGCGTTTAAAGACTTGTGAGTTCGGTTGTTTTGACTTTATCGGCAACGATGTAGGCGTCGGGATAATCTTTTTTAATATTTGTCAAAAACTTTGTTGCGTCATTGCGACTCGTAAAACCGCCAATGCGCACGCGATAATAAGGCGCGGCCTGCGACCATCCCGAATAAACGCCCGGGTAACGCGCCGTGAAAGCGCCTTGCATTTGGTCAACTTTTCGGCGGTCAGTCGTCGCGGCAAGCTGAATTCGGAAGCCTTCGATTGTCTGTTCAGCCGTGCGTGCTTTGTTGCCATTCGCGTAAATATCCATCATCCGCGTGATTGTCGGCTCTTCGTTGACGGTGATGCCTTGCGCTTTTGTTGTGCTGAAAACAGCAAAAAGGAGCATAAATGAGACGATTATCTGTTTCATAGTTATCTGATTTTCAATAAATTAGAGAAAATATTTAAAATATTATTACTTAAAACCTTAAATCTTCAAATCCTAAAATTTGGAATTTGGCGTTTTTATAATCCAAGCATTTGTAATCCGCTCGATGTACCAAGTCGGTCTGCTCCTGCATTGAGGAGTTTTTCGGCTTGTTCTTGCGTTTTAATGCCACCCGATGCTTTGATTTTCGTTTTGCCTTTCAAAGCATTTTTCAAAAATTTTACGTCTTCGACAGTCGCGCCCAGACCATTGAAACCCGTCGATGTTTTGATAAAATGCACGTCGTTTTGCTCCGCAATCGGCAGCAATTTCGACAATTCATCACGCGTCAAAATGCCCGTTTCGACGATGAGTTTCAACACTTTACCCTTCAAACTCACCGAACGCATCATGCTGTCCAGCTCATTTTTGACGTAATTCCAGTTATTGCTTTTTATCGCCGCGATGCTAATGACAGCATCAACCTCATCGGCACCTTCGTCGAGTGCTTTTTTTATCTCCTCAACCTTCGACGGAATCGTCGAATAACCCATCGGAAAACCAATGACTGTAATGACTTTTGCCTGTTCGTTGATGAATCGCACCGCGTCGCGGACGAAATAAGGAGAGACACAAACACCATAAAAGGTGTGTTGAAGTGCTTCTTCGCAGAGTTGACGGACGGCATCGGTTGTGCAGTCGGGTCGGAGAATAGTATGTTCTATTGTCTTACGGATGTCCATAAATCGTATTAATTAAATTTTGGTGATGTCGTAAATCGGATGCAATTTAGGTAAAATCAGATATTCAAGGGTCAATTTTTGAAAATAGCTGTTAAAAAATAGCTAAAATTTATTGCTGAAAGCAAAATATACTGAGGGGTCCCTTTTTTTTCAATTTTTTCGACTTTTTTTTCAGCGAACTATCCTCGTACTTAAACATTTTTACCCAAATAAAATTTGGCTCAAAAATAGGCAGCCAAACATCCTTTTTAAAAACAGAATGTTCACCATTACGCGCGCTTTCTGATTTATTACCGCCGTGAACTTACACACAACGAAAAGGGTTCTATATGCGTTAATGGGTTAGATAAATCAAAATAAACGCGTGGTTTCGTAACAAATCATGCGCTATTTTGATAAATCACCCAACTGTTTAACTTTTTTTTACACCAATTCATTATCTAAATTTTTCTCACATGACAATTACAGTAAATAAAAACACCACGGCTGCTACTTTCCAAACAGCTTTCAACACGGCTTTCCCCTATTTGAAAGCGGCTTTTTTTCGCCAAAACACGGGTGATGATATTTGGTTGAGCCAAATGGTCTTAAATAGCCAAATTTTATTGGGCGAAATTTCAGACGTTTTAACGACCGAAACATTGGCTGAAAATTTGACTTTTTCAGCAAATATGACGGTCGCTGAATTTGAAACAATGCTCCAAAATCGTTACGGTTTGACAGCACGCGTTTTCCGTCAACACTACGGTGATTGGGTTGAAACAACCGACACACGCCACTTGGATTTGGAAGGTCAAAACGAACGAGGTCTTGCAAAAAATGTAAAAATTGAGGCTGTTGCTTACTAAAATTATTATTTTCAACGACAAAGGCATTCATAAAACGCCGTTGAAGGACCCCTCAGTATAAAACCTAAAAAAGCCGTTTCGATTCGTCGAAGCGGCTTTTTTTACGTCATAAATTGTAGTCGGCAATTTTAGTTGCCGCTAAGTGATTCAAAAACAAGATATTACAAGCGGCAACTAAAGTTGCCGACTACTTTTTAATTGGTCGTTTCTCCCGCATTTCAGCCGCTACTTGGTGCGCTTGTCCATCGTTTGTTTTCTCCAATTGTTCCACAATGTGTTGATAATCAGCATCTTTTCTATTTTGCGACAGCTTGGCTTTGGCTTGAACATCATCAAGCTCCATTTCAAAACCAACGATGCCGCGCAATTCTCTTTTGACATAATCGTTCGACATTTGAGGCACTAAAAAAGGTTTTTCAACACCCGCTTCGTAAGTCGCGGTGAGTTTTTCAACTGAATCACGCAACTCTTCTTCCGTCAGAATCCGAATTCGACCATAAACGTGAACGGCTGAGTAGTTCCAAGTCGATACATTTTCCTGCTCATACCACGAAGACGACACGTAACTGTGCGCGCCCGTGAACAGCGCGAGAGCCGTCGCGCCGCCGCCAAAAAGTTGAGCGTGCGGATTTGCCCGCGAAACATGCCCCCTCAGTGTCGGCACGTTTTCGGCAGACATTTCGAGTTCAATTGGAATATGCGTGGCAATCGGCAAGCCGTCGGCGTTGACACTTATGAGCGTAGCAAAACTATTTTTGCGTATGAAATCAAGTATTTCTTTAGAATCTTTAACTTCAAAAATTTTAGGAACAAACATGATTACTACTTTTTTTATGTGCGTATCGAATTGACTTCACGCAAATTAATAAAAAAAATAAGCCGAACATTTCCAACGAAATGCTCGGCTTTTTTAGAATCAGAACGGGTCTGTATTCTGGATTACGCTAAACCTGCGATTTGTTTTGCCAAACCACTTTTCAAGTTAGCAGCCTTTTTGTCGTGGATGCTACCGCGTTTTGCGAGTTTGTCAATCATGCTCGCTACTTTCGGGAAGAAATTAGTAGCGTCTGCTTTGTCGGTCAAAGAGCGCAATGTTTTGATGGCTGTACGGGCTGTTTTTTTGTAAAAACGAGCGCGCAAGCGACGAGCTGCTGATTGACGAATACGTTTTTTTGCTGATGCGTGGTGTGCCATTTTATGCGACTATTTTAATATTTTCAATTATTAATTTATGCATTTTCTTAGATGCGTTCCAAGAATCCTGCTTTCGGAGCGCAAAAGTAAATTTTTATGTCGAAAAAAAAAAGATTATTGAAGAAAATTTAAAAAGAAAGCCCGACATCGTAAAACATCGAGCTTCGTATCTTGCTTATTCTATTTGACAAACAGGTTAAAACATCGCCGCAGCTGCCAAAAACGGCTTGCGTTCTGGTTTGGCTAAAACATTTTCAAGGCTTTCAAAACGGTAGCCTTTTGCCGCAAAATGTTCCAAAACACGCGGTAAAGCGTATTTCATGCGTGATTCCGCCTTCAAACTGTCGTGAAAAACAATGACTGAACCACGACGAGCTGACAAAATGACGTTGTTCAGGCAGTCGTCTTTTGAAATCTCTTGGTCGAAGTCGCCACTCAAAACATCCCACATCACGATGCGGTAATGCCGCGCCAAAAATTGCGTTTGTTTTGGCGTCAACTTGCCGTAAGGTGGGCGGAAAAGGCTCGATTGAACGAGGCGTGCGCAATTCCGAACATTGTGGAAATACGGCAAAATATCCGTTTCCCAACCGTTCAAGTGATTGTACGTGTGATTGCCGACGGCATGGCCCGCGTTCAAAACTTGCTCAAATACTGAGGGGTGCTTCTCGACGTTTTCGCCGACGCAAAAAAACGTCGCTTTGGCGCTGTATTGCTCGAGCGTGTCCAAAACCCACGGCGTGACTTCTGGAATGGGTCCATCATCGAAAGTGAGGTAAATGACTTTTTCGTCTGTTTTCACGTTCCAAGTATAGTTTGGAAACATGGCTTGCATAAAGCGTGGTGTTTTTACGAGATACATAATTTGCTGATTTTAAAAGTACTATAAAATAATTTGTTGACTGCCTGGTTTTTTGATGCAAGGTATTTTAGCTATCAAATGCCGCTTTTCTAATAAATACCTCATTTCTATAAGTGTAAATATTTAACGTGTGTGAAAAAACATTGTTGGAAATAAACAACTTTTTTTTCTATTTTTTTTAGCAACCTAATTGACGAACGCTTGAGCAATGCTTCGTGCTGCTTACGATTCTGTCTTTTTTTGTAAAATAAAAATTTTCATTCGTTTTTTAACGATAAAACCCAAAATAAATTCTTTTTGGTGAATAACACAAATGTTAATTTTCTTTGCAACAAAGCAAATTCACGAATTTTAACTAAAAAACGGTATTTAAAACGGAATTTAATTTGTTGATGAAAATAAAAATTTAAAAATTACTGCGAATAAGGTAGGCTATTTGCAAAATAAATCTGCCCCGATTGCATAAAACAAGCGAGGCAGAAATGTAGAGAAACGACTTATCGCGTCTCATTTATGTACATCCAAAAACGTATTTTGTGGGCAACGCAGACGCGACGAATCGCGTCTTTCCCTAAAATTCGTCGAATTTATTAAAAGACAAGGTTTTCAAATCCCTAATCGCCTTCGTCGGGTCGGCTGCCGCAAAAACGCTGCTGCCCGCCACCAACACATCCGCTCCCGCTTGCAGAATAACTTCGGCATTTTGAAGACCGACACCACCGTCGATTTCGATGTGCGCGCCCAAGTTGCGTTCATCGAGCAAAGCGCGGAGTTTTTTGATTTTATTTAAGGTTTGGTAGATGAATTTTTGCCCCCCAAAACCTGGATTCACGGACATCAAACAGAACAAATCAGCGTCTTCCAAAATATCTTCAACCATCGATATAGGCGTGTGTGGATTAATGGCAACGCCCGCTTTTGCACCCGTTGCGCGGATTTGTTGCAACGTTCGGTGCAAATGTGGACACGCTTCCACGTGAACCGTGATGATGTCGGCACCCGCTTTTCGGAATGCTTCGATGTACTTTTCAGGTTCAACAATCATCAAATGCACGTCAAGTGGCTTGGTCGCGAGCTTTTTGATAGCTTCGATAATCACCATACCAAAAGAAATATTTGGCACAAAACGACCGTCCATCACGTCAACGTGAAACCAATCGGCTTCGCTGCGATTAACCATATCGATGTCTCTTGCCAATTGCGTAAAATCGGCTGCTAATACTGAGGGGGCCACTAAGTGTCTCATTTTCAATAATTTATGCGCGTTTATGAAAAAAATACACGTGTATATAACGTGTCTTGGTTCGGCAAAAGTAGCCTATAAGTTCAAAAGCCTGTAAAAAAAAATTGAGATACCCCCTCAGTATAAAGCCGTTTTTCGGACATCAAGCGCTACATTTGCCGCCACTTTAGAACTGAATTTTTATATTCCTTTATAAATCAAACAATGACGTACATTTTTAAAAAGAACCGTTTTATGACTTTTAGCCTGTTAGCCGCCCTGTTCATCCAATTATTTGCTGCTTGCAATAATGCCTCAACAGAAACGCCTACCCAAAATACGCCGAAAGATACGGTCGCCGTTACTGCCGTTCCTGCTGTGGATTCGTCGAAACTGATTTTGCCAAAAATTCCCAAATCGTTGCTCGATTCAACCAGCCGCGTGGTCTATTTCACGATGGACGATGGTCCTTTGCAGCCAAGCGATGTTTTGCGCCAAGTTGCGGAAGAAAAGCAAGTCAAAATTTCGGAATTTGCCGTTGGTCTTCACGCTTTGTCCAACAAAAAATTCATGAGCCATTTAGACGGCATGAAGCGCAGTCCATATATGGAAGTTTGTAATCATTC
>JAYUKJ010000756.1:0-2670 GCA_043764555.1 Saprospiraceae bacterium | reverse complement strand
AGTCAATTCTTGACGCAATGCGTCAAGAATTGGGAAAACGATGTAAAGGTCTTTCATACGCCAAAGATTATTGGCTGAAAAACCTTCTCCATATTCTATTGTCAACTGCGTAGCCAATAGTGGAATTAACCTTTTCCCATATTTTGCCCGAACCAATCCGTCTTGTTCTTCTTCAATAATGCGCTTTCCAATATGCCAATAAGCAATTGTTCGTTCGTGGTTGATTGACCGTGCCACACGATTGCGCGTTTCTTCAATAATCTGTCGAATGTCTGATAGTATTTGTTCCATCGTTTTCTTTTTTATACAAGATTAAATCGTTGAAATGAAGGGGCAAACATACTTATTTCACAGCTTTTTTTGTTGAAGTAGAATTTCTAATATTTTTAGAATGTAATAGGATTTTACACACCACGCTCACACCGTGCAAGGTCTAAAATCCTGTTAAATATTAAAAATATTAAAAATCCTACTTCAATAAGAAGCACTTATAGCCCTTAAAAATTATTTACTTGACAGTAAAAGTTGAATTGTTTCATCATCATTAACTTTGCTTTTCAAACGCGAATTGAAAGCGAGTTTACCATTACGCGCAAAAATTAGTTGATTTGGTAAACCTAAAATTTGGAAATTTATTGGAATAATTTGTCTGTCATTCACATGAACACCCTCCATAGGGTTTACTTTCAATTGCTCGCGCCATGACTCTACATTATCATCAATTGAGACATATAAAAACACAACATCATCTTTTTTATATTTTTCCATTAAATCTTTAGCGTGCGAAAACTGTACTACGCAAGGGCCACACCATGATGCCCAAAAGTTGACGTACAGAACTTTATTTTTACAATCTTCTTGAGATATTGTTTTCCCATTTATATCAGTCAAAGTAAATTGTGGCATTTCATCTCCTATATTTAATCCTTTAAAATTGTTGATTGGAACAAGATTCACAGTTGGAAATTGCTTTACGTTATCAATTTTAAATCTCTGAATAATAGAATCTCCATCTTTAAAAAATGTCAAATCAATGGTTGAAGCAAAATAATTACTAGGAATGCTTATACGATAATTACCTTGTGCATCTGTAAAAATAGTATTTGTGCGTAAACTAGATACCCTTACATCTTGGACAGGCTTTGCAATGCTATCTCTATATGAATCCAATCTTTCTACACGCCCTTGAATAACTACAGGTTCAATATTAACCTGTTTTGTTGTATTTGGCACAAGGCTTACCGTTGCCAATTGTTTTATTTTATCAATCATAAACGTTTGATTTACAATTGAATAGCCATATTTAGTAAACGTCAAAGCAATTTTATCGCTTGGATACTGAGGGGGTAGTTTTAGAATGTAATTGCCTTGTGCATCGGTGCGGGTGTTCACGCCTAAGCCTGTGACTTGCACATTTGCGAGAGGATTACCTCCCGAATATTCATTTTCTAAAAATTCCCCACTCACTTGTTCGCTTTTCAGAGCATCACTTGGCACATAGCTAAGAATTACGGCATCTTTTACTTGCCCACGTATTATAGGTGCAATATCAAACCGCGCTTTTTTATCCACTTTTCCACAAAGCAATGCTTGGGCAACTTTGATGTTGTCGTCAAGGCTATCAAGTTTGGTTGCAATATCAAGAAGAATACAACTGCTACCTTCTTCACCTTTGCCATGAGCATACGCGGCTTCTCGATAGTAATCAACCGCAATATTCTTGCGACACTCTTTTAAAAGAGAACGAACGGACGCTTGTTGCCCATCTTTTGCTTCAATTCGCAAGATTGCGGCTAGAACACTGTCTATCAAAAGGGCATCTGAATTGTCTAATAATTCAGATAGATTAGTGGCTATCGAATCATTGGCATTGCGCTGTTTCATGGCATTATGAATCAATTGCTCATGATAGGTTAAGGCACTAAGCGGATTATCCAAGCAGAAATAATACGTTGCGTCTTTTGAAATTGTATCACGGACTTCAGTCCGTGAAAGCGGCGCACGGACTGAAGTCCGTGATACGATTAACGAGACAATCTTATCTTTTGAACAATCAAACGTCTTAAACGCATAAGGATAAAACACCCCAACCAACCCCAAAATCAACAAAATGCCCCCCAAAATCCCTTCTTTCCACGCTTTCAACCATCCCAAAGCCGCAAAACCCGACGGATGCACAAACTTTTTCCAAGCATCAGGCACGATAAAATCAAGGGGCGTTCGGGGTGCGTTCAAGTATTTCAGCACCGTAAAATCGGGTTCTGCGCCTTGTGCCAATAGGTCGGCGACTTCGGCTTCTAGGTCGGCTTTCTTTTGGGCATCCGTTGTGGTGAGCCACTGATTGAGGGCAATGTTTAGGCGGAACTTATCGTAAGCGGCGGAATCGGTCGGCGGCGGGTTCTTTTGCAGTTCTTCGGCCATCACGTTGCGGAGGTGTGCGAGCAAGGGCGCGTCGTTTTGTTCCAAATAATGGAGCAAGGCCGTCCGCGTTTCGTCGGGCATTTCGCCATTGACAAACCACGAAAGGCGACAAATTTGCATCAAATTGGCAAATGTACTGAGGGGGTCTTGTTCGGGCGTAGTCGGAAGCGTTGCGGCACTTTTCACTTTTCGTTGTTCACTTTTCACTTTTTGTTGCTCACTTTTCACTTTTCGTTGTTCACTTTTCAC
>JAYUKJ010000755.1:0-2673 GCA_043764555.1 Saprospiraceae bacterium | reverse complement strand
TTTTTGTCGCTGAAACGGGCGGCGTTGGCTTGCCCGTCATCTTCGCCACGGTCGCGTTGACGGTTTGCGCAGCGGGCAATTCTGGCATCGGTGCGACGATGATTTCCATTGGTGGCAAATCAAGCTCGGAAATTCTATTTTTTTTCGCCATTTTTTAGTTCGTAATTTTGATTGTTTTACAAAATTCGTTGAGCCAAGAAGTAAAATTTGCCTTCGCGGGGTCGCTACTGAGGGGTGCATAAAAGGACTGAAAAGTATCAGCTTCGGCGAATGAAGCAAACTCGCCCAATCGGGTTTCCATGAAATTCAGGTTGGCAGATTTTACCAATTTACCGATGTCTTCGAGCAAATACGCATGACGGCGGGAGCGGAATTTGAACAGATTAACGAAGCCAATGACGTTTAAGGGGCGCGGAGATGCTTGTCTTTCGGTCTGCATTTTTTCCGCAAAACGAAAGAATTGCAACGTTGCGCCGAAGGTAAACATACCCGCCGTGAAGGGCAAGAACAGGTAGTCTACGTAAGCCATTGCCTTTGTCACTTCTTGCGTGTCCAAATCGGCATCCGTGTCCAATTTTCCCGCCGTGTCGAACAAAATAATGTCGTATTCCTTGTCAAGTTGCGCAATATTTTGCTGCAAATCGTTGATGGAATAGTCCAAAACGGCGAAAGGAATCGGCTCACCCGCGCCGTAGCCGAGAACATCTAAACGCCTTTGACCGACAATACTTTTTTGCTTATCGGTGTCAATAACCGACACGCGCAAGTTGAAGGGCGCCTTGCTCAAAGCCGCCGCGACCAAAAGCGTGCATTGCGATTTGCCAACGCCGCCTTTTTGGTTACCAAACATAATAATTTTAGCCATACGGATATTTTACACTGATTTAAGAATTGTTACTGAGCGCAAATCTATGCTTTTTCTTGAATTAATTAGATATAAAAATAGCTACTTTTAGACTTTTAGATTTTTAGATTTTTATACTTTTATACGTATAAAAATACATGATTTTTTAACCGCTTTGATGATTTTCAAACTAAAAACGCCCTTTTTTATGCAAAATGCGTAAAAAAGGGCGTTTATACTGAGGGGTCCCTTTTTTGACACAAACTGTCATCAAGCGACCTCAAAGAGCGCATCTAAAGTCAAGACATTATCAATCAATCCCACGCTGTGTTCGTTTTCGATGATGCCATAAGTGGAGATGAAACTCAGAAAAATTTGCTTGCGCGACTGGGTATAATGCTTAAAAAGTGCGCGTTTTGTCCGCAAAGCATCGGCTTGTGCCTTTGTAAAAACATAAGGTTCAGCGTAAAATTTAAGCTCAAATAGGTTAATCGTGTTGTCATTTCTATCCAAAACCAAGTCAATTTGCACGCCTTGCTGTCCGTCTTGCCCTTTTTGATAAAATGTCGAGGCATTGGAATAGATACCCGAAATGCCCAATGCTTTTTGGATTTGCGCCAAATGTTTCAAGCAAATGCTTTCAAAAGCATAGCCACTCCACGTCTTAAAAGATTGGGTTTGGCTGAGGTGTTTCCACGTATCGCCGCCTTGATTTTGGGCATTTTCAATAAATTTCAAGTAAAAAAGAGAATATTCATCGGTCAAACGATAAATAAGGTCTTTTTTCTTTTTTTCAAAACTCGTGTAAGCGGATATAAAACCCGATGATTCCAACTCTTCTAAACAAGCCGACGTACCACCGCCATCGGGCAATCCCGTTGCTTCCAGAATGTCGAGACGACTCATGCCCGACCATTTTTGAGCCAAGGCGCGAATAACGGCAATGTGGTTTTCGGCATCGTCAAATAGGGCAGGGTAGAGCCGCGAAAATTCATTGTGCAGCATCCCTTTTTTCGAGAAACAAATGTCTTCGATGTTCTGAATAGCGCTTTTAGCGCCCTCAATTTCGTTGAGATAATGCGGAATACCACCCATTGCCAAGTAGATTTGAAGCGTTTGATAACGTTCAAAATGGATGTTTTTGCGTTTCAAAAATGCTTCAGTTTCGCCAAGCGTAAAAGGCTGCAAATCAATACGTTTTGTGATGCGATTGTGCAAACCGCCTTTGTCATTCACCACTTTTTGAATCATCCACGAAGCCGCAGAACCACAAACCACAACGACTACATTTTTCTTTACCGCCCAACTGTTCCAAAAAAAACTCAAAGCATTCAAAAAACCCGATTTGCGCGCCGCTAACCACGGCAATTCGTCAAAAAACAGAACGTTTTGATGCACCGAAGGCGACTGTTCCCAACAGGTGATGAGTGAAAAAAAGGCATCCTGCCACGTCTTTGGTGCCGCGGAAGGGACAATATCTCCGAAAGCAAGTTTGAGTTGAAAATTAAAATTGTTGAGCTGCTCTTTCAAAGGCGCGTCTTGAACGCCCGACGTTTCAAACCGAATTTTGTCGGCATAAACGGCCCGCACAAGATAGGTTTTGCCAACCCGTCTGCGCCCGATAACGACCACCATTTCGGACTCATCCGAGCGTAAAGTCTTTTGCAAAATGGCTTGCTCTCTTTCACGACCAATTAACATTTTGAATGGGTTTTGCCGCATATCCTGCGGAATGTGGCAAATATAGATAGATTCCGCAGGATATACCGTTTTTCATCGAATAAACTGATTTTTAGGGACCCCTCAGTATAAACGCCCTTTTTTGCGCA
>JAYUKJ010000754.1:0-2675 GCA_043764555.1 Saprospiraceae bacterium | reverse complement strand
ATGTCCCCGTTGTGGATCCTTCAACAACAACAACTGATGGCAACGATATTGTCGCCAATAAACCTCTTTTCATGCGTTATGACAATATGTTGGTTCCCGATGAGCGTTACGAAGGCGTCAAAGGCAATCGCTATTTTTATGACAACAATTTTCACGAAGGCTCGATGACGATGACTCAAAAACGGGAATTCGGAAAAGATTTGTTGTTCCGTTTTGACCAATTGGAAGGGAGCGTTCAAATCAAATATCCCGACGGCAGAGAGTTGTTGATGGACCAAAAAGACATTCTTGTTTTCAATTTATTCGTCGAAAACAAAAGCATTTATTTTATTCGGATGAAAACACCCACAAATCCGAATACTTTTACGTTGGTTCAAGTCATTTATTACAGCCCAACTTTAATGGTCGTTCGTGACCCACGTAAGAAACTCAAGCGGATTGAAAATGTCGGCGCTTACAGCAGTAATGAAATTTACGATACGTATGTCAATGATTATCATTATTTTGTGAAGCGCGGCGAAGAAAACATTCAGGAGGTGAGACCAACCGCAAAATCGTTTGCGAAAGCAATGCCCGACAAAGCAAACAAAATCGAAAGCCTTTTTAAGTCCGCCAAAAGCAAAGGCGAATTATCGGTGAGTAAATTGGCTGAAATTATGAAAAAATTGGATGAAAAAGCGGAAGTGAAAAGTGAAAAATGAAAAATTTTGTTGCAATAGAATTTTAGTTGTTTAAATCCTCAGTGCCTTGTAAAACGTGTGTTTTACAAGGCATTTTTGGTTTTATACTGAGGGGTCCTATTTTTTTTGAAACAAGGCAATTTATCCACTGACGCCAAAGAGATGTCCAAACTCTTACCAACATTTTCACACCTTTTGACGTCCTATTTTTGATTGATTCAAAAGAAAATTTGATAAAAAATCGCGCCCTTCTAAAATTTTGTAAAACTTTCAATATCATTACGCAAGATTTTGGAAAAACAACTAATTTAAAATTAAACAATTACGAATGTATGGCATCTCAAGGATTTAGTGGGGACATGACTCCCTCAGTAACAAACAAACCCAATTTGAGTTTTTGGCAAATCTGGAACATGAGTTTCGGTTTTCTCGGTATTCAGTACGGTTTCGGCTTGCAACAGGCGAATATGTCGCCGATTTATCGCTATTTGGGCGCAGATGAAGGCAGTATTCCCGGTCTTTGGCTCGCTGGACCGCTAACGGGATTGCTTTTGCAACCGATTATCGGCGCTTTGTCCGATAAAAGTTGGTCGAACAAATGGGGACGCAGAAAACCTTACGTATTTATCGGCGCCATCGTGGGCAGTATTGCCATGATTTTGATGCCTAATTCGTCGTCGGTTGTGATGGCCGCTTGTTTGATGTGGCTTTTGGACGCAGGCCTAAACTCTTCGATGGAACCTTTCCGCGCTTTTGTTGGCGATATGCTCAACGACAAACAACGTCCTCTGGGTTACTCTATTCAGTCATTTATGGTCGGTTTTGGGCAAACTTTGGCTAATTTAATGCCTTTTATTTTGCCTTTAATTGGCATTGCCATTGCTGCAACAAACGATTGCGATGCATCAAATGTTAAGCTCAATGAAATTCCCGATTCGGTTCGTTTTCCTTTTTATGTCGGTGCAGCAGGTATTTTATTGACCGTTTTTTGGACGATGTTTACGACCAGAGAATATCCGCCCGTCAATGAAGATTACAAAAAACCGCACGTCTTCACGGCTGAACAAAAGGTGAACATCAATTTTTGGCATTTAGCCATTTCGGCTGGTTCCGCAATTATGGGTGGCTTGTTTGCCTCACGGACAGAGGGCGGCTTAGCGGCTATCATGTGGGCTGGCGGTATTTTCGCAGGCTTGTATGGTGTCTTGAACCTCTCTGTTTTCAAAGAAATCTTGGCGTCTCTTTCCGAAATGCCTAAGGTGATGAAGCAGTTGTGGTGGGTCAAATTTTTCACGTGGTATGGACTGCCTTTGATGTGGCAATATTTGTCGCTGTCGATTGCCAAATACGCTTTCAACGCATCGAGTCCAGCTGCCAATTGTCAAGGTTTTCAAGACGGGACGAAATGGGGCAGTTTGTGCTTTGCCATGTTTAGTATAACGTGTTTTATTATTTCAATTTTCATTCCGCGCATCGTCCAAATGGTGGGCAGCCGTCGCGCCACGCACGCTATGTTCTTGTGCATCGGCGCAGTCGGTTTCTTCATTACCTTGCTTTCAAACGATAAAAATATCTACTTAGTTGGTATGGCTTTGATTGGTTTGGCTTGGGGTTCTATCATGTCTTTGCCTTATTTGATGTTGGCAAGTTCCGTGAAAGGCGAGAGAATGGGCGTTTATATGGGCATTTTCAACGGATTTATCTGCGTTCCGCAATTTATCGGTATGTTGACGGTGCCGCTTTTCTACAAATCCGTTTTGGGCGACGACCCGCGCAATGCGCTCGTTTTGGCGGGTGTGTGCATGGTTTTGGCGGCAGTCGCTTGCTTCAACGTCGATGAGGATAGTTAAAATTTAATGATGAATCTAAATGATGAATTAAGTAGTTAGCGTAAAATAATCGACATTTTTAAAAATCTTATAAAATGTTGATTATCAATGTGTTCAACTTTCCAAAAGTTTAAAACTTTTGGAAAGTTTGTGTCGATTATTTTAG
>JAYUKJ010000753.1:0-2676 GCA_043764555.1 Saprospiraceae bacterium | reverse complement strand
TGCTCACTTACGGCGAAGCGCGGACGTGGGAAAGCTGCACAAACGACGTGCGCGAAGTTGCCGTTTTGTACCGTATTTATACCAATCTCGCGAGCCGTGGCGCCTTTCAAGCCGTCAACTTACCCCAAACGGCGCAACTCAACAGCGGACTTTACCGCGTAAAAACCCGCACGGGAACGCTGTCAACGGAGCTGTTGACGGGACTGCAATCCAACACCACGTATTTTGTGGAAGTCGTGATTCAACTTAAAATTGACACCGACGGCAACGGCACGCTCGACGCCACAACCCTCGGTGACAAAGACCAAAACGGCAACACAATCGCTTACATTGGCACGTTTCAAACGGGTTTGATTGCCCAAAACAGCGGCTTTCCCGTGACCGTTTCGGCTGTCAATCCAACGTGCGGCGGCGGCACAAACGGCACCGCAGCCGCAACTCCGACGGGCGGCACCGCACCTTACACGTATAAGTGGAGTACGAACGCGACGACCCCCTCAGTATCGGGACTCATCGCGGGCAATTACGCCGTTACGGTCACCGACGCACGCGCCGCGACGGGCATCAAGGTCTTTACAATCAGCAATCCGACCGCCGTGAGCGCCACAATCGCCTCTGTAAATGCGGGTTGTGGACTCAGCAATGGCTCGGCAACCGCGACGCCTTTGGGTGGAACTGCGCCTTACACGTACCTGTGGAGCAACGCCGCAACGACCGCCGCAATAGCCACACTCGCGCCAAATACCTACACTTTGACCGTGAAAGACAGTAAAAACTGCGTGGGAACAGCATCCGCAGTCGTCGGCGAAAACTGCGGCGGCGGCGGTACTTACTGCACATCTTCGGCAACGTCGCCGTGGCAAGAGTGGATTGCGCGGGTCAAACTCGGCACGATTGACAACCCCTCAATAAAATCTACTTACAGCGACTTTACGGCTTTGCGCGCGAACCTGAACACGGGCGGTAGCTACACGTTTTCGTTGACCTCAGAATTTAGCTACGCCACGACAGCTTACGGTTGGAAGGCGTGGATTGATTACAATAAAAATGGCATATTTGAAGAGCCAACGGAAGTCGTTTTCTCAAAAACGGGCGTGCCGCCCATTCCGAACGCGGCTTACACGATTACAGCGCCCATCATCATTCCCGCGTCGGCGCTAACGGGCGTTACGCGGATGCGCGTGTCGATGAAAAACGGCGGTTTGTCAACGCCTTGCGAAACGATTCCGAACGGCGAAGTGGAAGATTACACGGTCAACATCATCAGCGGCGGCGGAGCAACGTGCAGCATTTTGGCCGAAGCGTCGAGTATCGTTTGCAACGACAACGGCACAGTGGCGAACCCCGCCGATGACACCTACACGTTTTCGCTCAATGTCACGGGAACGGGCGCCAAATGGCAAACGACCGTTGGCACCACCGTCATAAAAGGTCTCATGAACACGCCTAAAACATTGGGCCCTTATCCCATCAGCGGCGGCGATTTGAACTTTACGGTGCGCGATAGTGCGGACGCGACTTGCACCTTTACCGCGTCGGTTGCCGCGCCTTCGCCTTGCTCAACGGGCGGCACGGCACCAGGGACTTATTGCGCTTCGGCGGCCACAACGCCGTGGTTTGATTGGGTTGCCAATGTGAAATTTGGTGCCATCAACAACCCCTCAGTAAAATCGTATTATTCTAATTTTACAAATCTTTCGACGATTGTGGCGCCGAGTGCGTCGGTTCCAATTCGCATAACGGGCGGTTTTGGCTATGGTTCGTCCGCAAAATCGGTTAAGGTGTGGATTGATTACAACCGCGACGGCACGTTTGCAATCACCGAAATGGCGTTTACGGGCGTGATTGCCGCGCCGACAACGGGCGATACGGCGGGCATTGCGGGCGTCATTCAGATTCCTGCAACGGCGGCGCAAGGCACGACGCGGATGCGGGTATCTCTGAAATCGGGCGCAACGGCAGCGACGGCTTGCGAGGCAATTGCCAACGGCGAAGTAGAAGATTATAACGTCGTGATTGCGGCGTCCGTTGCGGCATTTGTTGGCACACCGAACGCCACGCGCCGTGATGTTTTGGCAACGGAAGCGTCAAAATCGGCAGAATCCATCGCCGTTTTTTGGACGACGAACAGCTCACGGAAAAATGCGCTGTTTATTTTAGAGCGCTCGGGTGACGGCAAAACGTTTGAACCGATTTATCAAACGGCGGCTTTTCAACCGACTGATGATTTGACCGATTACACGTTTGAGGATAAAAAACCACGCGATGGTGCCAATTATTACCGATTGACTTTGGTCTATCTCGACAAATCGGCGACGACCACGCAGCCAATTTCTGTGAAATTTGACACGTTTTCTGATTTTGGACTGTTTCCAAATCCAGCGACGGACGCTGTATCGATTGACGTGAAAAAATGGTCGGGCAAGGCGGTCGATATCCAGATTACGGACAACGCGGGTTACACCGTTTTTAGCCAAAAACTGGCTGCGCAACACGACAATGTGCAGACAATTGACGT
Source organism: Saprospiraceae bacterium (assembly GCA_043764555.1). GTDB lineage: Bacteria > Bacteroidota > Bacteroidia > Chitinophagales > Saprospiraceae > JAAFJT01. The sequence continues at coordinate 158 of JAYUKJ010000753.1, read as the reverse complement.
GAATCGCTTGCAAAGTGGCAGCTATTTGGTCCGTTTGATGTCGCAAAACACGCGACCGCTCGTTAGGAAATTGGTGATTATGAAATAGATTTTTTCCAAAGAGGACCCCTCAGTATAAACGCCCATTTTTGATGCAAAAACATCAAAAATGGGCGTTT
>JAYUKJ010000752.1:0-2678 GCA_043764555.1 Saprospiraceae bacterium | reverse complement strand
AAAAAACGGTTTTATACTGAGGGGTCCTTTTCCGTGGTTTTAAAAAATATTTACGGGTGTGATTCCACCATTGATTTATCGCTGCGTTTTTTAAGGTCGGATTCTATGATTTTCATTTCTCAAACGTGCGATAAATCGAGATTAAAAGATTCACTCAATTTTTTAAAGAATCAGTTCGGTTGCGATAGCCTGATTTACATACGCGCTACTTTAATTGCTAATACGAATCAAGTTAGTGGACTACCGCGAGAAGTGAATTTAGTGATTGGCGACAGCTTTGAATTGAAGCCACAGTTCAATTTTATACCTTCTGTAATCAATTGGACACCAAGTAATTATGTGAATTGCTCGACCTGTCCAACGGTTTTTGTGCGTCCCTCAAATTCTACGACCATTCGTTTATTTGCAACAGATAGTAAAGGTTGCGACGTGGAACAGCGCATTAAATTTATCGTGGATTTGAATCGGCGGGTCTATATTCCCAATGCGTTTTCACCCAACAACGACACTAAAAATGACATCTTTAGCATCTACGGCGATGGCAATTTAGCGTTGATTTTATCCTTGAAAATATTCGATAAATGGGGCGAAATGGTGTTTTCGGGCGACAATTTAGCGCCCAATACTGAGGGGTGGGATGGGCGATTTAAAGACCAACTTTTAACGCCCGATGTCTATGTGTTTTATGCAAAATTGCGTTTCAAAGATGGCGAAGATGTCTTATATAAAGGCGATATTACGTTGGTTAAATAAAGAGAATTGCCAAAAAAAAAGATTTGACAGCTTCCGAGGCTGTCAAATCTTTTTTTTATAAACTACGCTTGTTTATCCAGTTTCTCCTGCAAATACCCGCAAAATACTTCCAAACCTTTAGAAAAATTCTGATTGTTGTTGATTATCACGTCCGCGTCTTGCATATAAGGCTCAATATATTTTTTATAACTCGGCATCACGTGGTGTTCGTATCGATATAAAACGTCATCCATCGGATAGCCGCGTTCCACTTGGTCGCGGACAATTCGGCGGATAACTTTCAGGTGGTCGGCCGCAAAAAAGAAGACCTTTAAATCCAACAAACGCATCATTTTTTTGTAATGAAAAACGAACAACCCTTCGACAATAATAATCGGTGCGGGTTTGAAAATTTTCATCGTTGGCACGGCATCTTTGTTGTTAAAAACGTATTCAGGACGCTCCACGACCTCGCCTTTTAGCAATCTTGACACATCTTCATGAAACGCTTTTTTGTCAATTGACGTCGGTAAATCGAAGTTCAAATAGCCTTTATCGTCTATCTCTTGCTCATTGCGCGGACGATAATAATCGTCTTGCGAAATAATGCACAATTGTTCTTCCGAAAAACGTTGGCGAATGTGGTCAATAAAAGTCGTTTTGCCGCTGCCCGAACCGCCCGTAATGCCTATTATAAATGGTGTCATTTTATTAGAATTAAGAATTTAAAATTAAGAATTAAAGAAGACTCCCAATTTCAGACTTTAAATGTCAATCTGCAAAAGACTGATAATCAACTACTTGCAGTTTGGAATTTGAAATCTGGAATTTGAAATATTCCTTACATAAGCGCTTTTCTATCGTTCACGTAGTCGCGCCACATATCCAAAGCGGCTTTAAAATCGGGTGGTAATGGACTTTCAAACGCCATCCATTTGCCCGTCGTTGGGTGTTCAAAAGCCAACGAACGCGCGTGCAAGGCTTGACGCGGCAAAGTCTCCATGGCTTTCAAGGCAAATTGCTTGTACTTTGTAAAAATAGTGCCTTTCAAAATGCGGTTGCCGCCGTATTTTTCATCCATAAACAACGGATGCCCTAAATGCTTCATGTGAACGCGGATTTGGTGCGTGCGTCCCGTTTCCAATTTGCATTCCAAGAGGCTAACGTAGTACATAGGTTCAATAACTTTGTAATGCGTTACGGCATATTTGCCCGCTTCGTTTTCCAAAAATGGGACAATAACCGTCGGATCACCCAAACTTCGGCCAATATTGATGTTAACGGTGCCTTCCAAAGTGTCGGGTTGTCCCCAAACCAAAGCCCAATAGCGGCGCTCAATCGTATGATAAAAAAACTGTTTTGCCAAATGCGACATGGCGTAAGCGTTTTTTGCAATCACCAACAAACCCGTCGTGTCTTTGTCAATTCGATGCACCAAACCCGGGCGCAATTCTTGCCCAACTTCTTGAAAATCAGGTACTTTATCCGCTAAATAAAAAGCCAATCCGTTGACCAAAGTGCCGCGCCGATTCCCAACGCCAGGGTGACAAACGAGTCCCGCTTGCTTATTAATGACCATCAAATCGTCGTCTTCATAGACAATATCGAGTGGCACAAAATCGGGGTCAACGCCGCCGTATTCGGGTGCTTCGGGGAATACAATCGTAATCCGTTGAAGCGGTTTTATTTTGAAATTAGGTTTTACGGGCTTATCATCAACCAAAACTGCGCCCGCTTCTATGGCCCTTTGCACGCGCGAGCGACTAATTTTTGCCAATCGGTCGGTCAAAAACTTGTCAATTCGCATAATTGTCTGCCCTTTATCGGCAATAAATCGGTGGTGTTCGTACAACTCGTCCTCGGTTTGAAGAATCATACTGTCTTCGCGGTCGCCACGGTCATTGTCTCTGAAACTGAATTCTTCGTTCGGTGTCATTGTGATTTTC
>JAYUKJ010000751.1:0-9128 GCA_043764555.1 Saprospiraceae bacterium | reverse complement strand
ACAACGATAATATTCGCGAAGAAGTCTTGTTAGACAACCGCGTCACCTATTTTTGCCACATCAGTCGCGCCGATAGCAACGTGATTGAAAAGGAAATTTCGGACACCACAATCGTTGCGCGCATCAACGGCGACACGGCAATTTCGGCAGAAAATCGAAAAAAATACCGCCTCATGCCGCGCCAAATTCGGTCGGCGCGCAACTCCTACGTTTTCCTTTACGGCTTGCCGATGAAGCTCACCGACAGAGGCACAATTTTGTCTGATACCGTTAGGATGGACACGTTTAATGGCAAAAACTACGTGGTTTTGAGCGTAAAATACGAAAAAGGCGTCGGTACTGATACGTGGTTTTTCTACATTCATCCCACCACTTACGCCCTCGAAGGCTATCGTTTCAACCACAACCGCAAGCCTAATGATGGTGAATTTATTATATGTCAAGACTTGATTGACGTCGATGGTATTCGGATGCCAAAAGTGCGTTTGTGGCACGACAACGAGAACGGGAAATACATGGCAACCGATATTTTGGACAAAGCCGAAGATTGGATTGGCAAAAAATAGGACCCCTCAGTATGCCCTAACCCATCCATCAAAAATCGCCATAATTCACCTGAAAACACGTCAAACCCAAGTCGTTGCGCCATAAATCAACCACTTGGTCGCGGTCGTCTAAAACAAATTCGACGAAATATTTACCGTCGATGTGTTCGTAGTATAACTCTTTTTTGACAATCGTATCTGCTCGATTATCGGGTGTTTTACGCAGCTCTAAGGCGTCATAAGTGATATTATTCTCACGTAACCAATTGATTGTCTGCGGCTTGTGTTCTTCTTTTCGACCCGACAAAAGCAAGATTTTGTACCCCAAATCTTGGAAGGTTTTTAACACCTTTGCCACGGGTTTATTCAAAATATCGGCTTCACATTTAGCCGCGTCAAACGGATTTCGCCCGTTCATCAACGCCAAAGTGCCGTCCAAATCGCAGATAATCCCCTTTGGCAAATCCGTATTTTGTTCCAATAAAGTCTGAACCGCGTAAAATTGACGGTGCATATCCCGAATGCGTTTTGCCCCAACGGGTTTTGGTCGTTTGGCGTCGCGCGCAATGCATTCTTGCAAGCTCGTTTGCATCTCAATGACCTCAACTTGAACGGTATCGTTGTGGTTTTTATTGAATTCTTGGACCAATTGACGCACCCGCGTTTCGTTCGTTGACGACAAGTTTGTATCATCCACAATCACGTGTTTGCCTTCTTCTAAAGCCTTGACAATCAACACATCACGTATTTTTTTGACAAAATTTTCATTGCCTTTACTCCAATGTCCGTTGTCGAACATCGCGCGCAAATCGTCGCGATTGATGCGTTTGTACGTGTTCGGCGCTTCCGCCACAAGTTGCTTTGCGTAGGTCGATTTTCCGCTTCCCGGCAGACCCCGCATCATGATTACTTTTTTCATTTTTTATTTGTTTTATTCACGGATTTTCACGGATTTTCACGGATTAGCGTATTTGTATTTGCAAATTTATTTGCACCCGTTACCGCAAATTTATTTGCAGTATAGATATGTTGATAATGAATCGCACAGCTAAAAACACTTTTTCAAGTGTCTGCTGCAAATAAATTTGCAGTTACGGGTGCGAATGAATTCGCAAATACATCAATCCTTGAACTCCGTGGCTAAGTTTTTAGAAAATGGTTTTTGAAACGTTGGCCGAATCAGTTTCCAAATCACATTTTTATACGGTTGCTTGTCCAACATTTTGAACAGAACGGCTGGATATTGACACGTGAAATAATGCGCCGCCGCCTCTTTTCTTGCGTCAAAAACACGCGCATTAAAATCGCTAATACATTGATTCTCAATTGTTTCAAACTGCAATTTCAAATCCGCGCTCGTTGCTTTGACCCAATCGTAAAACTCATCTGGCACGCGGTCTAAAATTTCATCGAACGGCATATCGGCGGACATATATTCCCAAAGACTGATGTTTGAAACCTGCGTAACGATGCGATGAATCCGCAAATATTCCGCAAATTTCACTTTATAACGCAAGCCACTTTTGAATTTAATGACAAAACCTTCCCGATTTGTTTCTTCCAATTCCTTCAAAATCTGAATGTCTTTAACGCCGTGGTATTGTTTCACAATCGGAAAACCGACGTCCGTTAACGGCAAATTTTCACCCGTTTGGGTGTCAATAATCGCCGTCAAAATCAAGTCTTCCACAGCGCCATAATCCACCACAATCCGATTTTCAGGATAAATAATTTCAAACAAATACGTTTTTGTCGCGTCCAAAGGCCCCCTCAGTATAGAAGCATATTTTGACTGTAAAATGGCGTTTGCGCGCACCGCCTGCTCGCTCACGAACGAGCCACGCGTGGCGATAAATGCTTGATTATCAGCAAAGTACAAAACACCCATTGAGCCATCTAACTTTTCAAACACTTCAAACGGCTCGTTCGGCAACACTTGATTTTCATGCTCACCCAAGTTGAAAAACTTCGTAAACGGACGCGCCACGATGTTGTAATCGGCATCCAAAATCAAGCCACGGCACATCAAAGTGATAGCGTTCCACGTGCGCTCATATTGCGCTTTGGCGGTGTAGTTATAGATAAACAAATCGTACAACGGATGCTTGTTCACGTTCACGAAATTGTTGGTAATCATGTCTTTTAATAAAGCTAAATCAATCATCATTTAAAGCGTTTTTTATAATCGTTGCAAAGATGAGTACAGTCCTACGCAGTGTTGTTGCGTAGTGAAAATAAAAATTTAATAAAATTTAGGACTCTTCAGTATCTTTCTATTTTTCTCTTTATTTAGACAAACTCTATTCGACTCCTCAAAATAGAATTGGCGATAGTGCCAAAAGTACCTAAAATATTAATAATCAATATCTTAGACATTTTACAAGTTGAGATTTAGGTATAAATTTGCTGCTCACAAAACGTGTATTCTGTCGTATTTACTCTAAGATACCTGCCTTATCTTCGCCCCACAATTTATCAATAACTTTACCAACAAACACTTTACTCATGCAAACTTACTTTTCCTTATCAGCTATCAGCTATCAGCTATCAGCTATCAGCGGCTCGCGCTTGCTTCATGTTTCTATGTTTTAAAGATTCGGCTTAATTCGAGTTAGGGACTTTTCAAAAAAGACCCCTCAGTATTTAAGCCTATTTTTTCTTTAAAACAATCAAAACAACGCATTCGTGCAAAATCCAAACTCAATTCCCGAAATATTAGAGTCACTCACAAAACAAGAAATGAAAGTTTTGCTGTTTGTTATCGAAGGTTTTACCAATCAACAGATAGCCGACGCTCTTGATGTTTGTCTGATAACCGTAAAGTCGCACCGACAGCACATTGCCCATAAAGCGGGTGCAAAAGGCGTGTATGAAATCCGTAAATTCGTGAGAGAAGCCGCCTCGCATTTGAAAAATACTACTTTTTTACTACTTTAGTATGATTGCGCAGATGTTTTGAGGATTCGACCTTTGCACTAAGTTTTTGTTGCAACAACTGCTGTTTTGAAAATCTTTCTGGCTCTTTGACAGTTTTAGCGGAGATTACATTTACGAAATCTTTAAGATTTCGTAAATGTTTGCAAATCAATGTTTTGTAAATGAAATATTATATCCGTTTTCTAATACCCGCTAAAATTGTCAAAGAGCCATCTTTCTTAAATCTTTAAACTTTAATTGAAATGAAACAGTTGTTTTGTTTGATGCTCATTTGTGCATCCATTTTTATCATTAGCTGTAACAAAGAAACGGGTAGTATTGCGAATATGCCGCCTGTTGAAACGGCTAAATTCGTTGCCAATGCCATCAGTCTTGACGAAGCGAAAACGACTTTCGCCAAAGCTGTTAAAGAGTCCACGAGTTCGGCAGTCGGTGGTGGCACACCCCTGAATCTTGCTGATTTTGACCCGCAATGGAGTCAAGCGAGTAATATCAACTATGTCGATACCTCAGGAAATGCGTTGACTATCCCAACGACCGTTTTTGAGTCGGGTGGCTATAAAAAATTAACTTTTTTTCGCATGAACGGTCAGGTAACTTTCTTGGTTGCCACAGTTATCGGTACTACAGAGTATTTGGTTAGGAAAAACGGTATTTGCACAATGAGTGATTTTTGTGGCTATGTTTGTTACACCAAATCTGACGGAACCCCTGCGGGTGGTTATAAGTTAGACAATGGTGTCGTCGTTTCTTTTCTTATTCCAAGGACGACACCAAAACCAGAGTGGACTTTTTTAGATCAATTGTTGGGTGATTATACCGTTACTGCAACTGGTGGTGGTGGTGGCAGTATTCCCATCTACATTAATACAGGTAGTTTTTCAAACTATAAAAACCTCCTAAATAACTTTTCTATTGACTTGAATAACAGTGGTAATGGTGGATCTTCAGATAATTCTTCATTGGATGGCAATGCACCACCGCCTGTTAATGCAAATTTATGTCCAACAACATTTAATGTTATTGTTAATAATACAGCAAATATGACTAAGGATATGGGCGTAAAAGATCTTTATATGCCTATGCTATTATCAGGCGATATTTGAGTAGACGTCGGTTTTGCTGGACTTAGTATATACGTCCCAAATACTAATGTAGATACGAATCAGCCAATAACCGATACCGAAGCTACTAATATAGCGGCTTCAGCTATTAATATTGGGCAAGGACTTTTACAAATGAAACTCACAAGAGGTGAAATCTCAATCACTCAAGCAGCGATGAAAAAAGAGTTTATCAAATTAGCCAGTCAATATATTGATGAAAAGACTGGAAGGTTTCACCCCTCGGTTCGTGTTCCTCACTTAACGTGGGAGTTATCGGGACCTTCTTTAATGGCTTACAGAACGCCCGTAACGGGCTGCCCGTGAGAGCGATAATTGATTTGTGTGAACCTCTTTTGCAATTATTGAATCAACTGTATTTTGAAATCTTATCATTTATTTGTTACAAGGGAAAATCAATAAATGATAAGGTTTCAAAATTTAAAGTCGTTTTACAAAAAAAAAGTTTTAAGTATGATTAGATTGAAGAATTTCATTTTTTTAGCCTTGTTTTTAAACTACCACTCCCAAGCTAAGGGACAACAAGACAGTATGTCTTTGGAGTATAGTAAAATCCATGATTTATTAAACTCGGATATGAGTTTACTGCTTAGGGATTCACCTGCCGTGGATATATTTACATCTGGGCTTGGTGATTTTCCCATGAGAGTCAGTACAGTCGAGAAAAGTGCAAAATCCATTATGGGAGGCAGCGGGACGCTTATTTATTATCAGGGCAGTTTAGTTAAAGGTATTGCATTTCTCTCTAACACAAATATGTTGTATGTAAAAGTAAAAGGTAAAGTCCCTGATGAGTTTATCTATTATTACAACTCAAAAAACTTTACGGATACAGTCAATATGAGGCAGCAAATAAGGCTTGTTTTAGAAAATAAATATAAATTTAGCATCTCAGACATTGAAGACACGTGTGATGTTTGGAAGGTTCAAAAAATAGATACAACTAAATTAGTTCGATATAACCCAGAAAAGCATGGAATGGATTTCGGTTCTGGACCAGATGAAACGGGGAAAAATCTATTGTGCATTGGATTTCCTCTGTCTTTCCTATACAGGTCTATTGAACAGAAAGCTAAAATTGTGGTTTCTGGTGATTCGTTTGATGATAATTGGGATAACAGATATCATTTTGACAACATTCCTTACGCCTTAATGTCTAATTTGGGCGAACTGAATAAACTCCTTGAAGAACGTTACGGCATAAAATTCATTAAAACTAAAATGCTTCAAAAACTAAAATTGATAGAGTTCGAAGAGTAATATATAATATAAGTACCCCCCCTCAGTATAAACCACAAAAAAACGCCTTGCAAACCCAATTTGCAAGGCGTTTTCTGCAAAATACGAGCGTGCCTCTTTTTTCGGCAAAAAGCATTGTCAATCTTAGAAATAAGCCTAACTTTGTCAAAAGTAAAAGTGTTCAAAATGAAGAAGATTTCGAAATCTACAATACAAGAGGCTGTAAATCGGTTAGCGACTACCTATAAGCCGTTAACAATTTATCTTTTTGGGTCTTACGCGTGGGGAGAACCGCACGCAGAGAGTGATTTAGATTTTTTGGTCGTCTTAAATAATGAGACAACACTTAATCTGGCTTTACACATTCAAGGCAAACAAGCGCTAAAAAACATGGATATTTCGACCGATATTGTCCTAAATCACCAACTTTTCTTTACCCAAAGGGCAGAACATCCTTCCACACTTCAACATAAAATTAAAACAGAAGGGAAATTAGTCTATGGCAATTTATGAAGAATGGCTACTAAAAACCCAGCGCGATTTAGATACCGCTAAAGCGCTGTTAGAGAAAGTTTATAATGATACAGCTATCTATCATACGCAACAATGCGCTGAAAAAGCGTTGAAAGGTTATTGCGTTTATCGCTTACAGCCGCTTATAAAAACGCATGACTTGGATAAAATCCTTAATATTTGCATCGGATTAGACAACACTTTTCAACATTTAGACATTTTGGCAACGTCGCTCAATGGTTTAGACGTCAAATTTCGGTATCCAGACATTGAGTTTGAACCAGATGCCGCAGAAGTTCAAGATGCGATTAATTGGGCTGAACAAATATTGGATTTTGTAAATACCAAATGTGTTTAATACCTCTCATACTTTACATAAAAAACGCCTTGCAAACCCAGTTTGCAAGGCGTTTTTTACGATTTATACTGAGGGGTCCTTTTTTTACTTTTCTAATCGTTAATTTTTATTTTTGCTGTAATTTCAATTTATTTTAAAAAAACGCTTAAATTTGTAAAAAATTAAAAACAATGAAAGTAGATATTCCAATGCCAACGCCTCAACACGAGGAAGTATTAAAATTGATGTTGCAACGCGCCAATATTGACCTCGAGTTAGTCCTTCGAGAAGGGATTGCTCGTTTTATCAACAATAATTTGGATGTGCTTGCGCCCAACGAAATTGAGCAATTCAAGAATGTTTTGCTCGTAAAAACAAAGAAACGCAAGGTTGTTTCGAAAGGTATCGCCGCTTAAATCATTTTCAGAAAAACATACACTCATGAAAACCAATCGTGTCTTTTTGGACACCAACATACTAATGAATGATTTTTTGCATCGTCATCCGCAATTTGCTCGATTATCTGATGATGTAAACCGCCTGCATTGCGCAAATGCCATTCAACACGTTCGCCGCAATCGGCTTTTCAAAACGTATATTGCTTCTTTCTCAATAGCCCGACTTGTGTCGTTGCTCGAATCCTTGCGCGTTCCAAAGCCAATTGTTGTTCAAGAAATTGACCGACTTTTGGCAAAAAACAATGTCGTCAATCTCACTTCTGCGCTCATTCGCAATGCAACAGATTTGTTTAAAAATGACCCACGTTTGAATGATTTTGAAGACGCTTTTCAGTATGCTGTTTGCAGCAATAATGATTGTTACTATCTGTTAACGCTTAATATTAAAGACTTTAGACATTTTCAAAGCATCGTCGTTGTGCATCCCATGAAGTATAGAATTATGGTTATTTAACTTTTAAAACCCCTCAGTATAAACCATAAAAACGCCGATTTTCGCTCAAAATAAGCGAAAATTGGCGTTTATACTGAGGGGTCCTATTTTTTTAAAAAAGTCTCCAAAAAATCAATCCTTCATAAAATCAAACACATCTTCACAATCCCAAAGTCGTTGCGGACGCCCGACGGCGGCTTGCGTCGGTGCGCCACTTTTCTTTGAAGCGAGGAGTTTTTGGATCAACCGCGCGCGTTCTTTGCGCACTTCGGCTTGCGCTTTTACATCGTCGGCGCGGTCAAAATATTTGACACCATCGACGTAAGTTTGCTCCGCTTTTGCGTAAATACTGAGGGGGTTATCCGACCACAGCACAACGTCGGCGTCTTTTCCCACTTTAATACTGCCCACTTTATCGCCGACGCGCAACGTTTTTGCGGGGTTCAAAGTGACCATTTTCCACGCTGAAATCTCGTCATTACCCGAATACATGATGGTTTTGGCGGCTTCTTGATTCAGTCGGCGCGCCATTTCAGCGTCGTCGGAATTGATGCTCGACAACACACCCGCGTCTTGCATCATTTTGGCGCCTTGCGGAATGGCTTCGTAAACTTCCATTTTGTAAGCCCACCAATCGGCAAATCCGGCGCCCGCCGCACCGTGTTTTGCCATTTTATCGGCCACTTTGTAGCCTTCCAAAATGTGGGTAAACGTGTTCACTTTGAAGCCGTGACGGTCGGCAACGCGTATCAACATCGTGATTTCTGATTGCACATAGCTGTGGCAAGTGATGTGCCGTTTGCCTTCCAAAATCTCGCCGAGTGCGTCGAGTTCAAGGTCGCGGCGGTACGGTTTCCCCGCGTTTTTTACGGCTAAATACTCTTTTGCGCGCGTAAAATGGTCTTCATAGACCTGTTCAACGCCCATGCGGGTTTGCGGAAAACGGATGCGCTGATTGTCCGCAATTTCCCAATTTGACTGTTTTACGTTTTCGCCCAACGCAAATTTAATGTAGCCTTGCCAGCCTTCATATTTCATTTTTTCGGGTTCCATGCCCCAACGCAATTTAATCAATTGCGTTTGCCCACCAATAGCATTTGCCGAGCCGTGCAAAATGTGGCTTGATGTAACGCCACCCGCGAGTTGACGATAAATATTAATATCATCGGAGTTAATAATGTCACCCACGCGCACTTCCGACGTGCAGGATTGCGTGCCTTCGTTCGTTCCGCGCGACATCGCAATGTGGCTGTGTTCGTCGATAATGCCCGCCGTCAAGTGTTTGCCCGTTGCGTCAACCGTCGCGGCGTCTTTCGGCGCGGGTAAGTTTTTACCAATCAAAACAATTTTTCCGCTGCTAATTAATACGTCTGAATTGGTCAAAATGCCTTCCGTTTCGTTCGTCCAAACCGTCGCATTTTTGAACAAAACGGTCGCCGCTTTCGGCAATTCTTTGTTGCCAAAAGCCATAAACGGATACACAACGTCGCCCAAAGCGGTTTTTACTGAGGGGTCCTTTTTTTCGGATTTTTCGGGCGTTTT
>JAYUKJ010000750.1:0-2683 GCA_043764555.1 Saprospiraceae bacterium | reverse complement strand
CGACGATAATCACCGCCCCATCCACAATCAACCCAAAATCAATCGCCCCAAGACTCATTAAATTGCCCGAAACACCAAAAAACTTCATCAAACTCACGGCAAACAACAACGCCAAAGGAATAACCGAAGCCACGACCAAACCCGCACGCCAATTGCCAATGAGCAAAACTAAGATAAAAATAACGATGAGCGCGCCTTCTAAAAGGTTGGTTCGGACTGTCCCAATCGCTTTATCCACCAATTTAGTGCGGTCAATAAAAGGTTCAAGTGCGACGCCTTCGGGCAATGATTTACGGATTTGAACGACTTTTTCCTTGACATTTCCGACGATTTCCGCGCTGTTTTCACCTTTCAACATCAAAACCATGCCGCCCACAACTTCACCTTTACCATCCTTCGTCACCGCCCCATAACGGGCAGCCGAGCCTTCGCCGACTGTCGCCACATCACGAATGAGAATGGGAATTCCGTTGGTGTTTTTAACGACTATTTTTTCAATATCGGGAATATTTTTGACCATCCCCAAACCGCGAATAAAATAAACGTAGGGCTGTTTGTCAATATAGGCACCACCCGTGTTTTCGTTGTTTTTTTCTAAGGCTTCAAAAATTTCGGTAATTGTGGTGTTCATGCTTTTCAATTTATCGGGCTGAACCGATATTTCGTATTGCTTCAAATAACCGCCGAGAGTCGTGACTTCTGCCACGCCTTTTGTCCCGAGAATTTGAGGTCTGACGACCCAATCTTGAATACTGCGCAATTTTGTTGCATCATACTGTTTTTCAAAATTAGGCTTTGCAAAGACGACATATTGATAAATTTCGCCCAAACCCGTGCTAATCGGGGCTAATTCGGGTATGCCAATACCTTTAGGAATGAGTCTTTCGGCATCTTTTAGTTTTTCGCTAATTTGCTGTCGCGCCCAATAAATGTCCACATCTTCGTCAAAAACAAGCGTGATAACGCTCAAACCAAAGCGGCTAAAAGAGCGTAATTCGACGGTTCGTGGAATCGTTTTTATGGCTTGTTCAATCGGATACGTGATAAATTGTTCGACTTCTTGTGCTGCCAAAGTCGGAGCAGTCGTGATGATTTGCACCTGATTGTTCGTAATATCGGGCAAGGCATCAATCGGCAATCGAGACAAAGAATATACGCCGATTAGAATTAAAAACAAGGTCAATAAGCCAATAATGAACTTGTTTTTTATGGAAAAGAGAATGATTTTATCTAACATAAGAGCATTTCAAATTTAAGCATTTCAAACGTGCAAATGACTGATTGGCAATCAATTGCAATCACAAATAGGACCCCTCAGTATAACTATACTAAAAGGCGTTTTTTTTTAATAAAACAGATGTTTTTAAAGAATAGATTTTAAAAAAAGCTCATTAAAAGGTAGAACTAACTGGCTGTGAGTTGTTCAAATTTTGTAACTGCTTACCCGCGATTGGTTTTAGCTACGGATTTACGGATTTAACGGATTTACGGATTCTAACAAGGTCGTCGTAATCCGTAAATCCGTTAAATCCGTAAATCCGTAGCTAAAAGTCGTGTAACGAAGTAGTTATCAAAAATTTTAATGCTCAATTCCTAACAGAATTGCGGTGGATGGAAAACGGCGAAAAGGGTAGTGGAGACAATGCACCGATTGTCGGTAGTTGCAGGTTTATTTTTTTTAATAAAAAACGGTAAAAACGCGATAAATGCTGAGGGCGTCCATTGTGGGCAACGCATTTTTACGAAATCGTTAAAATGAGCGCAATCGTCTGATTTTAGCGGTAAATGCCCGTGTCGTGCGGCGTCTTTTTCTTGATGTTCGGGATTTGCGTAGTGCATTTTAAGAAACGTGAATACATCGAGGTCGTTATTTTCCGCACAATGCTCGTAGTAATGCTGCGCGAGTTGCGGCATTTTCATCAATTCGAGGAGAAAGTGGTTGCTCGAAAAAATTTGGACGGCGAGTAAGACGATAAGAAAACGTTTCATTCGGCAAATGTAAGATATTTATTATTGGCTGTTCATTATTTTCAAAAAAAGAGTGTATGACAGATTTACCTTTTCTTCCTGAAATAACTTTCCAAAAGTTACAAACTTTTGGAAAGTTGAAACTCAAAAGAGAATTTGTTATGCACTTAAAAAAAATAGGACCCCTCAGTATAAAACGCCAAAATTGAGAAAAAGTGCTATATTTGCAACGACAATCAATCAGATTTCCTAACTTAATGGCGTTCAAAATCATGAAAAAAAATCTTTTCAACCTATTTATGTGTCTTCCTTTTGTCCTCTCGGCGCAAATCCCCTTTGACCCGACGGCACAATTGAGCCAATTTACGGCGCAAGTAGCTTCACGGACGGGTACAATGCCCATCTTCGATTTGGGTTATGACAACATCAAAGGCTCGCCTTACGTCATTGACGAATACTGCGACGGCACGGTTTGGATGACGAAAAATCGTAAATTTACGGAAGGCTATAAATTCAAATACGACGAAACGCAGAACGTCGTGCGCGCTAAAAACTCAAAAACGGGTTTAGAATTGGAGTTGCTACCCGAAGAAGTCGTGGCGCTAAAACTCGATTATTTGTTTCAATTCATCATATTCATCACGATGGATATTCCCGACGACCCTGAAAATAAGCAATGTTTGATGCAAGTAATTTACCACAGTCCCAAATATTG
>JAYUKJ010000749.1:0-9139 GCA_043764555.1 Saprospiraceae bacterium | reverse complement strand
TAAATTTCGTCAAAAACGCCCAAATACTGAGGGGGTCTGCCTACTTGTGGTTGGCGCAAAACGCCGTGCTTGCGGTCTCCGTTGGCATGAGAAATTGGCGCTATATTGACGCTTACGGATTGGCTTACAAGCGCATCGGCGTTTTCATTTTCCTATTGCTGGTTTTAATCGGACTGAACTTTATCTACTTGAAAATCAAGGAGAAACGCACATTTTTTTTCTTTATGAATCGCAGCGCGTGGGCAATTTATGGCGTTTTACTACTGGCTTGTTTCGTCAATTGGGACGTTTTTATTACCCACTACAACCTAACGGCAACGCCTAAAAGCGGCACAATTGACGCCCGTTTTTTGCTCCATGACGTGTCCGAAAAGAACCTAAAAACGCTCATCGAATACCGTTCTGAATTGCTCAAAAAAATGCCCAATCGCCCTTTTTCAAATGGTGATTTGAGAGAATACGGCAGCAGTGAATATGACCTACCGACCTTTCCAAATGAGTCCGAAAAAGCCGAATTTATTGACAAAAGAATCTATGAGAAAAGGCGAAATTTTGAGTCTGAGCAAAGCACATTGTCGTGGTTGTCTTGGAACTACGCAGATGCCCAAAATGCAGCGTATTTGACGACTCAAAAATAGCCGTTGCTCATCACCTTCACGTTAGGGAAATTTTTAAAGTTTCCCTAACGTATAATTTTTAATTTTTAATTTTCAATTTTCAATTTTTAATTTTTAATTTTTAATTTTTAATTTTTAATTTAAAAGAAAATGCTCCGTCTAATCTTAATCGTTTTATCGTCGCCCGCCCGTTGGGCAATTCTTAAAGGTATCATTTTTGCTATATGGTATAAAGGAAATTAAGACCCCTCAGTATAAAATGAGTTTTGTCCTAAAAAATGTTGCAAAATGACCTTTTTGTCGAAAAACAGCGCCTAAATCGTCTTAAATTAGGGATAAAATCTGCCCTACAATTTTAATCAAATTAAAAATCACTTATGTATTTACCACGCATTCAGACCGCATTTTTCCGCGACAAACGTCAATTTCAACTTTTTTTATTTTTAAGTTTAAGCTCAATTTTCGACTGCCTTTTGGTCGTTTATCGCACTTATTACATTGAGTTTGATTGGCATTTAATTCAATCATTTAGCGATTTTAAATTATATCGCGGTGCTTACGGCACCTTCTTTTTTCTAATATGGAACCTCATTTTGGCGTGGGTTCCTTATTGGTTTGCCATGACTTTGGACTTAGCAACGCGCCTAAAACCCACTTTATCACGTTGGTCAATCGGCTTTTTATTGAGCGGTTGGTTGCTGTTTTTTCCAAATGCACCGTATATTATTACTGACTTATTGCATTTGAGAGAGCGTGCCGCAGTCCCGCATTGGTACGACGTTTTGTTGTTTATTTCCTTTGTCTGGACGGGATTATTGGTCGGATTTAGCTCGTTGTTTGAAATTCAACGCTTCCTAAAAAGTCGATTTAGCGACACTTTTGCGTGGTTTTTGACCACTTTTGCGATATTCCTAAGCGGTTTTGGCGTTTACATGGGGCGTTTCCAACGTTGGAACTCTTGGGACATCATCCGCAATCCGCTGGTTTTGTTGCGCCAACAAATACACGTTTTATTGAATCCGATGGACAATTTATCGACCCTCGGCGTGGCGGTTGTGCTATCGGGTTTTATGTTGACGGGTTACTTAACTTTGAACGCTTTACGGCGCGCGGCTTAAAAGTGTTTTGGCTTAAAAAGATAATAAAATTAAAAATTGGAACAAAAAAAAAGGACCCCTCAGTATTTTGATGTCAAAATACTGAGGGGTCCCTTTTTTTGTCCTTGATTATGGCAATTTCGGCACTTAAATGCGGGTATTTAATCGAACGAATAATAGCTTTGGTGATTCATTCGATACACTACTATAAATACCTATTTTGTAATTAATTTCTATTATAAATCCATCGTAAATGACAAATTTCAACACCCAAGACAACATAATTCCGAAGATTTTAAAACAACGTTGGATGTGGCACGCGGCGTTTTGGTTCGTCTATTTTGCGGTATCTCTGCCGAGTGAAATTCGGATAGCCTTCACCGTTCCTGAGACGTTGGCAAATTCGGCAGAAGCCATACGTTTAGGCATAAAAATGACAACTCCTGATATTTTGCTGTCCTTATTGCTAACAGAAGTCGCAATCATTGTTTATACCTACATTATTGTGTTGTTTTTGTACCCTTATTTTTTTGCCCGACAACGCTTTATTTTATTCATTTTTTTGGGCGTTTCAATTGGATCGATTTTCAATGCTGTCATAGTCAAAGTAAACTATGGCATAAGCCCTTATTTTTTTGGCGAAGATTGGATTAGTAATTTTTTAGGCAGTTTATCCTTGTATGCCTTGTTTCTTTTTTTAGTAACGATGTGTAAATTTTTCAAAGACAGTTTGATTCGACAACAATTTGATAATCAACGTTTTAAAGAAGCCAAACAAGCGGAACTCGACAATCTCAAAGCCCAATTATCACCCCATTTTTTATTCAATACGCTGAATAATTTCTATGGATTAGCCGTTACAAATTCCAAACAATTGCCCGATTTAATGCTGCGTTTATCGGATTTAATGCGCTATTCTTTGTACGAAACGCACTTGAAAACGGTGCCAATTTCGGATGAAATTAAGTATTTGAAGAACTATATCGAATTAGAAAAAATCAGATTAGAAGACAGTTTGCAATTGGATTTCAACATAAATAACGACAACAAAACCGCATTAATTAATGCCGAAATTGCGCCTTTAATTCTCATCGTTTTTGTTGAAAATGCCTTTAAACACGCGCGAAATTTGCAAAATGAACCCATCAGGATTGGCATAGAATTGCGGCAATTAGCCGACAATTGGTTCTATTTTTCAGTCGAAAATAATTATTTAAAATTGCCTAAATCGCTCATTAATTCAACGCAATTGACGACTAAAAAAAGCGGCGGATTGGGTTTAGAAAACGTTAAAAGACGCCTTGAAGCCTTGTATCCTGCGGGTTTACATTCGTTGGAAATCATCAATGAAGAAGCGTTTTTTAAAGTGAAATTAAAAATAAAACTAACTGCTTAAACAGTGGTGCGACCTTTAAGGTCGCGTTACAAAAAATCGAAATAATGACTGAGGAAATAAACTCGAAATACACTTGTTTAATCGTTGACGACGAGCCGATTGCGCGCCAAATCGTCCGTGGCTACGTTGCTCAAATGCCGATGTTGAAAGTGGTCGAAGAATGTAAAAATGCGTTGGATGCCTTGACGTTTTTACAGAAAAACACGGTGGATATTGTGTTTTTGGACATCAATATGCCCGCTTTATCGGGTTTATCGATGGTCAAAACCTTGACAAAATTGCCGCAAATCATTTTCACAACGGCTTATCACGAACACGCTGTCGAAAGTTATGAACTCAACGCAACGGACTATTTATTGAAACCTTTTTCGTTTGAACGCTTCGCAAAAGCCGTTTTTAAAGCCATTGATAACATCGAAAAAGCGGCCATTAATCCTGAATTAATCAACAATTCTAAAAATAATTCAGACAATAATTCTGAAAAAGGGACCCCTCAGTATAAAACCGTTTTAGAGCGCGAAAATGCCGAACAAATCTTCATAAAAGCCGATGGCAAACTGCACCAAATTTATTTTACCGACATCCTTTTTTGCGAAGCCATGAAAAATTATACGCGCATTGTTTTGAAGAATGGCAATAAAATAATGCCGCTGATGCCGCTCTCAAAAATTGAAGAACAATTGCCCGAAAATGGGCAGTTTTTACGCGTTCATCGCTCTTTTGTTGTCGCCAAAGCGCATATTGAAGCCATTGAAGGACATATTATTCTGATGGGAAAATCCTCAATTCCGATTGGTGAACAATACAGAGAAGGCTTTTTTAAGACAATTGGACTGAAATAAGTCATAAATAAAAAATGATAAGTGAAAAATGAAAAATGCCGACTAAACGAATACGTTTAGTCGGCATTTTTCACTTATCATTTTTCATTTTTCATTTTTCATTTATCATTTATTTCAAATAAGCGGCCTTAATTTCTTCAAAACTCGGCAACTTATTGATGTGCCATTTATGAATAATTTGTCCGTCTTTTATCAACAACAAGCCAGGATTTGAGCGCATAATTGTCTTAATTAGCTTCTCATCGGCGTAATAAAATGGGTAAGCCGTTTGGGCAGCGTGACGGAAATCTTCGACAATGCGCGCATCGTTTGTTGGCAAAATTGCGGCAATTTTATGCCCCGCTTTTTCAGCCGCTTCGACGACAGGATTGATTTTTTTAGAGAAGTTTTCGCGATAATCCACGTCAAAACTGTAAGAACGGAAGACTTCTTGGCGCGTTCCCACTTTGTCAAACACCTTAACTGTCTCAAAAGAATCGCGTCCGTCGATGCGTTTTTTAAGCGTATCGGTTCTGAAAATCGAGTCCGACACTTCAATCGTTTTCTTCGTTGACGTGCTTTTTACTTTCCCACTCAATACCAAAAACGTGTAGCCTTTTTCGGCCAATAAAGCGTCCGTAATGTCCTCATCCTTGGGATTGAAAACCATAAAATCACTGATTTTAGTGCGTTTTACTGAGGGGTCCGTTTTTTCGTTGTCAAGGACTTTCCAACCGTTTTCTTCGGTGTATGTCTTTTCATAATTTGCCATATAAACGGCATCGGTGAGCGTCAATTTTTCACCCGTTTTTTCATTTTTCATCAGCCAATTCGTAATCTTCACGTCACCCGCCGCTTTGACTTCGGCCGCCTTTTGTTCCCGAATATTTACGCCATTTTGGAACGGTCGAAAATCAACAATCGGCTCGTCGCTAAACGTATTGTACAAGCATAAAATGAGCGACAAAACGATGCCCGCCATCGCAATGATGTACCGCGTTTTCACGGCAAATAGTTGATGGAAACGGCTCGATAGAAAGACGAAAATCAACGAAATCGGCATCAACAAATAAAAATCTTTTTTGAACGACACCGACGGTTCGAGCTTCAAAAAGTCGCCAAAACAGCCACAATCGGTCACTTTCATGTTCGTTTTGACAAAATCTCCCCATTTTGAAAACTCGAAAAAGCAAACGCCATCGGGTACAAAACCCGTCAAATGCGTATAACCCGTGAGAATTGTAAAGAATATATTAATCAATAAAAAGACCCAAGCCGTTGCGCGTGGCATATAACCAATTATTAATGCGACGCCCAAAACAATCTCCAGAACGATTACAAAAATCGAAACTGCCACGTCGTGTTCCGCCATAAAAGACAGCAATGGCAAGACCCATTTTTGACCCGAACACTCAGCCGTTGCCTCAAAATCGGCAAAATAATCTTGCAATTTCAAGGCCGTTCCGAGTGGGTCGAGCGCCTTGACGATGCCCGAAAAAGTGAACCAAACGCCCGCAAAATATTGCAAAAAAGACACCACTTTGTTTGGCACTTTTTGCCAAGTTAAGCCTAAAAGAACGGCTGCCGCAAGGACGAAACTTACTAATAACGTAATAATTGTCATATTGAAATATTTATTTAATACTTAAATTTGGATGTGAAATTTTCGGCAAATATAGCTTTAGAACACAAATAAAAAGCCGAATATCTTGCGATATTCGACTTTTACATATTTTAACAGATTGTTGGGTTTCTACATTTGAATATACTTCTGAAAAAACGCCACCAACTCGGGCGGAGCATTTGTGTCGTCAAAGGCTACATCAACTTTTTTACCATCTTTTTTCATCGACAGCGAATAACAAAATGTGTCGCGCGCAGCGGGCATCGGCGCGCGCAGTAAAGGGGGTTGCGCAGTGTCCATCGGTGCATCAATGCCGCGTTCCATCGTTTTTTCTGCCGATTTCTCCGCCATTTTTGCGACCGCTTCTTCGGCAATTGCCGTCAACGTTTTTTGCTCGTCTTCGGTAAGGTTTTTAAAGTCCAATTTTGCTTTAGATGCCATACCGATGAAACCGCCTTCTTGTTTAATATTTATTTTCATTGTGTAATTTTTTTAGTTTTTACTTAAGAATACCCACCGTTTTAAACGCTTTATCAATCGAGATTTGCGTGGTTGCAGGCACCGTTTTAGCTGTAATAAGTTTCTTCGCGACCTTGGTTAACGCCTTGTACAAATCCGAAAATTTGGACGTCGGTTTCAAGGTTTTCAAGGTTTCAAACCACAATTTAGCCGCCGTTTGCGTGCCAATATCCATCGATACCAAATAGAAAGCGCGGTTTGGAATGCCACTATTAATATGCACACCGCCATTATCGGCCGTGCCTTTAAACAATTTACTCATGTGGTCGGGTTGTGCCGCGAGGACAACTGCCACGTCGGCGGGTGCTTTCATCGAGCGAATCGCTTTGCCTTTGAAACGTCCCGTTAGGCAAATTTCGCCCATCAGCCAGTTCGCCGTTTTCTCCGTTTCCTTCGCCACCCATTGTTTTACGCAGCTGCCAAAAACGTCGGCAAAATGCTCATTTAGGGCGCCCGATTGCCCTTTATACTCCAAATTTGCGGTATATTGAACCACGCCGTGCGTTAATTCATGCCCTGTAACGTCCAATGCACGGACGAAATTTTGAAAATTAACGCCGTCGCCGTCGCCAAAAGTCATTTGTTCACCGTCCCAAAATGCATTGTTGTATTTGACCATATAATGCACGTTAAAAATCAAATCTAAACCATTGTCGTCGATGGAATTCCACCCCAAAACGGTTTTAAAATAATCGCGCACGAGTCCGCCGTTGTCGTAAGCGGCGTTTGCATCGGCGTCGGTGACTGCCACACTGCCTTCTTTACGCGCCGCTTTCAAGCGCGTACTGCCTGTGTTTTGGCTGTCAAAAACTTGGCGCGAAGACGTACCAAGTTCTCTCGGCAAAGCTGAATTCATGAACATTAAACTCGAACGCCGCATCCGAATCGCTTTGTCCATCTGAACGTTCGGCATTTCGATGTCGTAGCCTTCTTTTTTCAATTCATTGACAACAATTTCGGGAATAAAACAGCAACGGCAAGGGTACTTAGGCTGATAAGTTGACTTCATAATGATTGGTTTTTAATAGATTTAAAAATGTGATTGAATGGTTACTAAAACTCAACAAATGTACTTTTATTTTGCAAATTAATTAAAAAATAATAACGGATTTCCCCTTCAAAAGGCCCCCTCAGTATTTTGATGTACATGGGTTCAAATCATTTATTTTAATCGCAATTTTTATAAAAACAACTTTCCAAAAGTTGAAAACTTTTGGAAAGTTTAATCTTTTTTCATTTCTACAAACTCAGCAAAAATTGCATCGTGTCCACGCCGTCCGCGTAATCCGAAAGGCTTGGCTTTTGGGCTTCGCCAAATCTAAACGTTTGTAAATCAGCAATTTGTGCATTAGAAACGATGAGTTGAATCTCGTCTTTTTTCATTTTTAATCCATGAATTAAAACGTCTAAATCGTCATAAAATTCATAATAAACAACCGAAATAGGCGACGCAATTTCCGTTGCTTCACGCATCAAAATACAACCGTTCGACTCGTATTTTATCTTATTCAGAATCAATAAAGTAAAATTATAATCGAAATTATTTTTGTATTTATCATGCATCACAATCTCATTGCGCTCGTGTAAAGTTTCCAATAAAAGCGTGAAATTGTAGCCTTTCGGCAGATATAATTTAGAGACATTTCGACAACCCAAACCGAAATATTGAAAAATATCATCGCCTAAATTGCGCAATTCTTCGACCGTTTCACGACCCTTCAGTATGGCAACCGCATTTCGATTTTTACGGATAATATGGGGATATTTACCGAAATATGCCTCAAAATAGCGCGCTGAATTGTTGCTGCCCGTAGCGATAACGGCGTCAAAATTGGTTAATCTTTCGGTCGTTGTATCAAAATATTCAGCCGTTCTTAGGTCGATTTCTTTCAACATTTCCAACAACAAAGGCAATAAAAATGGGTCTTTATCCGACAATTTGATGCGCGCCCGATGTCCCGCCGCAAAGACGCATAAAATATCGTGGAAACCGACCAAAGGAATATTACCCGCCAAAACAAGTCCGACAGTTTGAAGTTTGACGTTTGACGTTTGAAGGGGGGTTGCAGCTTGAATTTCTGGATTAACAGCAGTCAATTTGGAACTATCTGATGGTAAATCAAGCGCATTTAATTTTGAATTTTGAATTTTGAATTCAAAAGAGGCCCCCTCAGTATAAACGCTTATTTTATAGTTTGAAAGCCATTTTTCTAATTTATTTTTATCCAAAAAATGTCGGCTAATTTCCGACAAAGCCAAGCGCTGATTGTCGGGCGTAAACCACGAATTATTGTTCGTGGTCCGCCGAATTGCGGTGGCAATGCGCTCATTTTCTTCTAAATTATGGAGCCGATTACCGAGTTCGGCAAGGGCATTAATTCGTTCCTGTAATGTCATTTAGCATTTTTTTTACGTGGTCATAGCCCAAATTTTTCATCGTTTCAATGTTGCGCGCGGGAATATCACCGACTTCGGGAAACGCCTCCACTGCCCTATCAATCGAGTCTTCGCGCAGCAAATGCAGTATCGGCAAAGGCGACCGATTTGTGAAATTTTCGGCGTCCATAACGTCCGTTCCGTCAAACTGATAATCGGGATGAAACGAAGCAACTTGCACGGAATCTTCTAACTCTAATTCCGCAAAAATGAACTCCGCAATCTCTAAATAATCGAGATATTCGTCGAAATCTGCGAGCATATCGGGCAAAATGATTAAAGTTGTCTCCAATACTGAGGGCGGCGAGTCGAGCAAAAGGTTGGTTTCAATGACCAATCTTTCCGTCAATTTCTCTTGATTCGAGCCGTCAAAAACGACGTATTTTATCTTATCCGTCCGAAACGGATGCCTTGCAAAAGGGCATAAATTAAGCCCAATGACGAAGGTTTCGACCCACAATTTAGTCGTGTCAATGATGTGATTATGCGAATTTTTCATTCGGCAAATGTAGAAAAATAGCTGGACTAATTGAGTCCTTTTGAAAAAAAGGGACCCCTCAGTATTTTTGAAAAAATGGACAAAAAAAGCCGCTCCAATTGCTTGGAACGGCTTTTTTTTATCCCTAAAA
>JAYUKJ010000748.1:0-9163 GCA_043764555.1 Saprospiraceae bacterium | reverse complement strand
GAGAGCAAATCATTCATTTGCTTAAACGTACGATGTTTGGCGCAAAACGCGCAGATGTTGACTTTTTTTCGGGCAAAACGCTGGCGCAAACGATGAATATTTTGATGACAGCAGCGCCCGCGCCTGCTACACCACCGCTTCGCAATTATGCTGACGGCATACGTTGCGCCGCTGAACCTAATTATTGCGAATACCCCGTTACGGGTTCAACAACCTTAGCAGCCACGCCAATTGGTGAAACTTGGGTCAATAATCAAGAAAATGGCAACTTGACGGGTGAACGCACCCGCTCGCTCAAAGCGTGGTGGATTGGTCAAATGCTCAATCAAACGCGCAGTATTCATGAGAAAATGGTTGTTTTTTGGCACAACCATTTTGCAACAGAAGTCATTGATACGACGCCTAAATCAGCGTATTGGATGCAAGAAGTGATGCGCCGCAATGCTTTGGGCAACCTTAAAACGTTCGTTCGTGAAGTAACTTTTGAGCCAAATATGCTCCATTATTTGAATGGTAGAGCGAATGTCAAAACGGCTCCCGATGAGAATTACGGCCGCGAACTTCAAGAATTGTTCACCGTTGGTAAAGGTCCAAATTCAAAATACACGGAAGACGACGTGAAAGCTGCCGCTCGCGTTTTGACGGGTTGGAGCATCAATAGAGACGTCGTTGACCCAACAGATGCGGCAAAATCAAATTGGAAAACATTTTTCAACTCGGGAAATCACGACATCGGGACAAAACAATTCTCCGTTTTTTACGGCAGTAAATTGATTACGGGCGCGGCAAACCAAACGGCGAATACGGAAACAAACGCTTTGCGTGAATTCAACGAAATGTTGGATATGATTTTTGCAAATCAAGAAGTGGCTTTGTTTATCAGCCGCAAACTGTACCGCTTTTTTGTTTATTACGACATCGACGCAACCGTCGAAACGGATGTAATTGCGCCGATGGCTGATTTAATTCGCAGCAATAATTACAGCATTGCGCCCGCCTTGAAAGCGCTCCTTTCCAGCCAACATTTTTTTGAAGTAGCTCAAAAAGCGTGCTTTATCAAAAGTCCGTTGGATTACTTGGTCGGTGCGGCGCGAGAATTTGATATTGAATTTCCAACAATAACAACACCATTGACGGATGTTCCGCTACTTTATGGCGCGTGGCTGTATATACAGACCAATGCCGCTACGCAAGGACAAAATATTGGTGACCCGCCTAATGTTGCGGGTTGGCCAGCTTACTATCAAGAGCCGCAGTTCCATGAAACGTGGATTAATACGGACACTTTCCCCAAAAGATTAGTTGTCACGGACAAATTGTTGACAACGGCGGGACAACCGCTCGGGTCGGGTAAGAAATTGTGGATTGATGCGGTTAAATACACCGCTGGTTTTGGCGATGCCATTGCAAGCGATCCGAATCTCCTAATCGACACGGCGTTGGAACTGCTTTACCGCGTACCACCGACGGCTGCCATGCGGACGTATCTGAAAAATACCATTTTGCTCGGTGGACAAACCTCCGATTATTATTGGACGGACGCTTGGACTGCCTACAAAGCAGCGCCGACAAATGCGATGGCGTTGAACATCGTCACGACGCGTTTGCAAGCATTTTACAAATTCTTAATTCAAAATCCAGAGTATCAACTGTCTTAAAACAATCATTTTCACGTGGAAAACTGCTCAAAGGCGCAAAAAAACGCGTTTCCCGCTTTTCGGGATGTCGGAAGACGCCATATACTGAGGGGTCCTAAAAAAATGATTTTAAAAAAAATCCGAAGATGAAAAGAAGAAATTTCATAAGAAACGCAGGCGTTGGTGCGGTTATGCCCGGCTTGTTTGGCAAATACGGAGTAGAGGCAGTTGGCTTGTCACCTTGGCTTCAAACGCTCACGAACGCGGCAACGGAAACCGACCACGTACTCGTGATTGTCCGTTTGAACGGCGGCAACGACGGCTTGAACATGGTTATTCCGCTCGACCAATACACGGGATTGGCTACGGCGCGTCCGAATATCCTCATTAACGAAGCCGAAGTGTTGCGCCTAAATGGCAATACAAAAACGGGTTTGCACCCATCCATGACGGGAATGCAATCGCTTTACAACGAGGGTAAACTCAAAATTATTCAAGGCGTCGGCTACCCAACGCCCAATTTTTCGCATTTTCGCGCAACGGACATTCACATGACCGCTTCGGACTCGACGCAAGTCTTGACGAGCGGTTGGGTTGGTCGCTATTTGTCAACCGAATATCCGAATTACCCCACGGCGTTTCCAAACACCACGATGCCCGACCCTTTGGCGATTCAACTCAACGAAATGACGTTGACCTTCCAAGGACCGTCAACCGTCATGGGTTTGACTTTGACAAATCCCGATAATCCGTACAATTTCCTCGACGACAATGGGAATAATTTGACGGGCAAAATGGGCAAAGAGTTGTTGTATTTGCGCTCAATTGCGAAGCAAGCCGACAGATACGGAGAAATTATCAAAGCGGCTTACAACCGAGCATCCACTTTGGTCACCTATCCTGCCGTTACAAACAACTTGGCAAATCAGCTCAAAATCGTTGCGCGTCTCATCAAAGGCGGTTTGAAAACGCGCGTTTACATGGTTCAAATCGGCGGTTTTGACACGCACGCTGCGCAAGTTTCGGCAACAGACCACAAACTCGGCAATCACGCCAATTTGATGGCGCAACTTTCGGAGGCGATTACGGCGTTCCAACGCGACCTCGAAGCCATGCGGATTCAAGACCGTGTAATGGGTATGACATTTTCGGAATTTGGTCGCCGCATCAATTCTAACGCGTCAAGCGGCACCGACCACGGGGCGGCTTATCCCGCTTTTGTTTTTGGCACGCGTCTGTTTGGCGGCGTTTTGGGCGCAAGTCCGAACATTGCGGCTTCTACTGCCAATGCGAATGTGCCGATGTTGTATGATTTTCGCTCAATTTATGCCTCCATTTTGAAAGATTGGTTTTGCGTGAACGCAACGGATTTGACGGCAATTATGTTGAAAAATTTCCAAACATTGCCCATTATTAATTCGCCTTCTTGCATCACCGCGACGCACGATTTGAACGTGGCAGCGGGTAAGAAATTGATTTCAAATTATCCGAATCCGTTCAGTTCCACAACGACCATTGATTTTGAAACAATGGGTGGCCACACGATGGTGCAAGTGTATGACGTTGAAGGTCAATTGATTGCAACGCCCGTCGATGGCGATTACTTGGAAGGAAAATATAAAGTGTATTACAATCCGAGTTATTTGCCAGCGGGGGTGTATCATTTGCGTTTGCAAAATGGCGCAATTTCGCAGGTCAAAAGCATGGTGAAAGTTAATTGAATTGATGTCAAATTTCAGATTTTAAATTCCAAAGGACCCCTCAGTATTTTGACGTTTGAAATCAGAAATTTAGCATTTTGAAGCATAAAAAAAGCCGAATGCAACGTCAAGTTGCGTTCGGCTTTTATTGTACAATTAGTCAGTGAAAACCCGCAAAATTCGTGGATAAATAAGCGGAATACCAACCAGTATTAACGATTTTTCGGACGGGGACGTTTGCCGCCGCCTGCGCCTTCTCTAAATCCAGGGCGTGACATCATGGCCTTCATTTGTCCTTTTTGTTTCAAGGCGTCGTCCATCTGTTTCATCTGGTCTTTAAGCGCGGGTTCGGTCACTTTTAAGCCTTTTACCTTGCGGAAAAAATCTTCGGCACCCGCCCAATTCTGTTTCATGGCGCGGAAATTAGCGAGCGCCATGTATATCATTGCTTTTTCGTTGTCGCTTGGCAAACCAATTTTTTGGGCCGCCACGTAATGCTCTTCTGCCAAAACATAATCTTTTTCTTGGC
This sequence comes from Saprospiraceae bacterium, assembly GCA_043764555.1. Taxonomy (GTDB): domain Bacteria; phylum Bacteroidota; class Bacteroidia; order Chitinophagales; family Saprospiraceae; genus JAAFJT01. Next base: position 5,297 of record JAYUKJ010000748.1, on the reverse strand, counting down.
TCGCCAAAGTCCCTTTGAGCATATAGTAATACGCCTTGTTTGTCTGAAAAAGGTATTGCGGAAAGTAAGTTAAACCGAGGCGCGCTTCTGCTCCCGCGAAGTCGCCCGTCTGCAACATCATCGCGGCCGACTGCACAGTTCCAAGCATAATGTAGCCAATAACTAAGATAATTCCCGCGAGAATGAACGGAAATGCCCACCAAAAACCGATGGTAAACGCCGCAATAACGCCGCCGATGAGGAACAAACCAATGAGCGCAAAGCGCAAGTAGATATTAATTGAGAACATTTTGACTGTTTTTTTTTATAAAATTAGTGCGGCAAAAGTAGCTTTTCAGTTTTGAAATTTAGGATAAAAAAAAATAAAAAAAATAGGGCGCGTATCTTTGGCTTCGTAAGAACAAAAATGCCGTTTTTTGCTTTAAAAGTGAGCAAAAAAGGGCGTTATACTGAGGGGTCCTCTTTTTCTTAAATTTTGTAAATATTCACCATTTATCACGTATTATTATTTAAAATTATGAACAAATTATTAGCAGCCCTTCTCTTTGTTATGGCATTCGTTGCCTGCCAATCGTCGGGCAAATTCGTCAACCGCGACGTGCCAAATACGCCCGCAATCGGCTTCAATACTGAGGGGTCCGACCCCAAAGCCATTGCGCTCGCCGATAGCGTCATGAAGGCTTGCGGCGGTCGTTTTGCGTGGGACCAAACACGCTACATCCGCTGGACGTTTTTTAACAACCGCACCTTGATGTGGGATAAAAAAATGGACCGCGTCCGCATTGATTACACCAATCAGGACATGAAAATCCTCTTAAATATGGGTGATATGACGGGAAAAGTGTGGAAAAATGGCGCCGTTTTGACCGAACCTGATTCCATTAAAAAATATTTGCAAAAGGGCAAAGAGGTCTGGATTAACGACGCCTATTGGCTCGTGATGCCGTTTAAATTGAAAGATTCAGGCGTCACTTTAAAATATCTCGGCAAGCGCAACAACGCCCTCAACGCTGAATGTGATGTGTTAGAATTGACGTTTAATGCCGTCGGTGTCACGCCCGAAAACAAGTACAACGTTTACGTCAATCCATCGAGTAAGCTCGTTGTGCAGTGGGATTTTTTCAAAAAATACACGGACGAAAAACCCGCGTTTTCCACACCGTGGGCCGATTATCGTGGATTGGGCAATATCATGTTGGCACTCAATCGCGGCGAAGGTCGCTCGATGTTGCCGATGGGCGTCTATAAAAGTATGCCCGACTCCGTTTTTACGACGTTTTCGGTTTTAGATTGGACAAAAATAAAATAATGTCTTCAAAAAGGACCCCTCAGTATTTGAGACTAAAAAAGGCTTCAAGCCAACGATTGAGTCGTTGTTGAAGCCTTTTTTAATTAAGTTCTCTGAAATAAAAGATGTTTATTTTCTTTACAATTCCGAGAATTTGCACGCCATTGATGCGTCAAATCTTTCGACCATCGATAAGTTTTAAATCTTTGATATGCTTAAAATCATCAAAATTACTGGTGAACAAAGGTTCATCAAGGATAAGTGCTGTTGCGGCAATGAAGGCGTCGCCAAGCGACATTTTTTTTGAGCGTCGAACTTCAATAGCTTTTTCAACGATGCCATTTGATATAGCGATAAGCCTTATTTGCGTGAAGAAATGCGTGAAAAACAATTCGTCTTGTGAAGAAAGGCTGCCATAACCCAAAACTTCAACCCTTGACACGTCTGAAACACAGATATCCAAACGTCTTTTCTGCAGATAATCAAAGGTTTTTCCATTTCGGTCGGCAGCGTAAATGATTGCATTACTGTCAATTACCATAATATGTTTGTTTTGATTTTTTTGAAAAATAATCCTTAATCACGTCCGTGCAATACACGGTCTTGACGCATTTCACGCTGCCAAGCAATGGGGTCTGGTATTTTATGGGTAAAATCGCCTTGTTCTGCGATTTTGGCAAGCCAATAAAAAGCATCTTTGTCGGCATCTTCCGCTGTCATTTTTGCCCGCATTTCAAGTTGCCAAGCCGTTGGTGCGTAGGTCTTCATTGTTGTATCCTCTGCAACGGCAATGTCCGTGTTAGAAATTGGCGCGTCAATGACTTCAATATCAGGCATTTGCGCGGCAAAGGCAGCGACAACCTCAATCTGTTCTTTTGAACCTTGTAAAATAAGAAGTTCCATTTTTAAAATTTTTCACAAAGTTGACATTTTTATTTCAAAAAAGCAAAAATACTGAGGGGGTATATCCGACCTTCGCCGTTCAATTTTAAAAAATTATCCAATCAAAATAGTTAGAAAATGAAAATCGCACTCGCACAACTCGACCTACACATCGGTAATTTTGAGGGTAACCTCGACAAAATGAGGGGCATGGTCACGAAGGCCAAAGCCTTGAAGGCCGACATTATTTTATTTCCCGAACTCTCGACTTGCGGCTATCCACCGCGTGATTTCTTAGAATTTGACGATTTTATTCGCAGTTCTTACGCGTCCGTTGAGGCGTTGACCGAATTGGCAAAAGGCATTGCGATTGTCGTCGGCTCGCCTTCGCGCAATCCAAGACCCGAGGGAAAAGACTTATTTAATTCGGCTTTTGTTTTATTTGACGGTAAAATTCAGCACGTTCAGCACAAGACCTTGTTGCCGACGTATGATATTTTTGATGAATATCGCTACTTTGAACCCGCCGACGAATGGCATATTTTTGAATTCAAAGGAAAGAAAATCGCCTTGACCGTTTGCGAAGATATTTGGAATGTCGGCAACTCAAATCCGCTGTACAAAATCTCGCCGATGGACGAAATGATGGGGCAAAATCCTGATTTTATGCTCAATATTTCGGCTTCGCCTTTCGCTTACGACCACGCCGCCGAGCGCATTTTGCAAGTCCGCGCGAACGTGGAACGCTACAAAATGCCGATTTTCTACGTCAATATGACGGGCGGACAGACCGATGTCGTGTTTGACGGCGGCTCGATTGTCATGTCGGCCGACGGCAAAGTGTTTGATGAAATGCCTTATTTTGAAGAATGTTTACGCGTTTATGACCTCCAAGAAGTCATGAAAGGCGGCGTTTCGCACGAGCAACCAAAGGAAAAAGCCAAGTTGATGCACGACGCTTTAATCGTCGGAATTCAAGATTATTTCCGCAAAACGGGTCTGAAACGCGCCATTTTTGGCTTGTCGGGCGGCGTTGATTCAGCGCTTGTGGCGGCTTTGGCACAACGGGCTTTGGGAGCGGATAATGTTAGATGCATTTTGATGCCTTCTCAATTTTCAAGCGACCACTCCGTAAATGATGCGCGAAAATTGGCGGAAAACTTGGGCATTCAGTACGATTTGATGCAAATCGAACCCATTTTTGAAAGTTTCGCAGCGACTTTGAAAACGCAGTTTTGGGGAACACCCTTCAACATTACCGAAGAAAACCTGCAAGCTCGGATTCGCGGAATGTTGCTCATGGCGATGTCCAATAAATTCGGAAACATTTTGTTGAATACATCGAATAAATCCGAAATGGCCGTGGGTTATGGCACTTTGTACGGCGATATGTGCGGTGGTATTGCCGTTTTGGGCGATGTTTACAAAACGGAAGTCTATCAAATTTGTCGGTATATCAACAAAGACGGCGAAGTGATTCCCGAAAATATTTTGACAAAAGCACCGTCGGCGGAGCTGCGACCAAATCAAAAAGACTCAGATTCACTGCCCGATTACGACATTTTAGATAAAGTTTTGTTTCAATACATTGAAAGGCGGCAAGGTCCCAAAGAACTCATTGCGATGGGATTTGACGAAGCGCTCGTGAAACGCGTTTTGCGGATGGTCAATCTCAACGAATTCAAGCGCGAACAAACGGCGCCTGTTATTCGCGTGTCGTCAAAAGCCTTCGGTTCGGGGCGACGGATGCCAATTGTGGGCAAATATTTGGCTTGATACTGAGGGGTACTGTTTGAGAAATCTATAAAATAAGAAACGCCAAACCATTGATAAACAATGATTTGGCGTTCTTTGTGGCAGCGACAGGACTCGAACCTATGACCTTTGGGTTATGAGCCCAACGAGCTACCAACTGCTCCACGCTGCGATTTCGTGCCGCAAAGGTAGTCCCCCGTTTGGTGAATCCTAATGTTTTTGAAAATAAAATAAAAATAATATTTTCTTACTGCTGGGCGGCGAGTTGAGCGACTTGCTTTTGCAACTCAATTTCGTCACCGTCTTTGTAGCTGGTATGCGTATAAACGATGTTGCCTTTTTTGTCCAAAAGTACGGCAAAAGGTACGTTTTGACCACCTAATTGTTGCAAAAATTGGCTATTCACGTCGCTAACGACGTTGTATTTCCACCGCTTTTGAGCCACCAAAGGCTTCACTTTTGGCAGTCCTTGAATGTTGTCAATCGTCACGGCGACCAATTCAAAATTGTAATCTTTTTGCCACGCCGCGTAGGTTTTAGACAAATTGTTTAGTTCTTTTTGGCAAGGTCCACACCAAGTTGCCCAAAAGTTGATGAGCGTCACCTTGCCCGTTTGAGCCAATGAACGGACGTTAACGGACTTGCCGTCAAGGTTTTTGATGCTTAAATCGGGCAATTTTTTTTGTCCGAAAACGCTTAATGACAGCGTTGTAAAAAGCAGAATTACAGGTATTTTTTTCATGTTGAATCCAATTTTTAAGCAAAGTAGAAAATAATTTATCGCTTTTTTATCACAAACGTGAAATAGTGATATTGAATTGCCTTGTCCGACAAATCGGATAGCAAATCGTTCGGCTGATTAATTCCTTTTTTTTAATGCCTAAAAACAGCCTGAAATTTTTAATTTTGCGCTTTAATCACATTTTTAATTGAATGGAATGGATTTGAATTTCAAAGAGTTTGGCGCGGGCGAACCACTCGTTATTTTACACGGTTTGTTCGGAACGCTCGACAATTGGCAGACGATTGCGCGGCAACTTGCGGAAGATTTTACGGTTTACATCGTGGATTTGCCCAATCACGGGCGTTCACCGCACACGCGTGGCGAGTTCGATTATTCCGAAATGTCGGACGCTGTCGCTGAGTTTTTGACAAAAAATTGGATTCACGAGACGCGCTTAATTGGGCATTCGATGGGTGGAAAATTGGCGATGCAACTGGCTTTGCATCAACCTGATTTGATAAAAAAATTGGCGATAATTGACATTGCGCCGAAAAAATACAGCGGTGGACACGGCAATATTTTCAAAGCCTTGTTTGCTTTAGATTTAAAAACGTTGACGGACAGAAAAGAAGCCGAGCAGTTTTTGAC
>JAYUKJ010000747.1:0-2700 GCA_043764555.1 Saprospiraceae bacterium | reverse complement strand
TATCGTAGTGGTAAATCGCGCCACTCGCCGCCGTTCCCGAATTGAATAAAATATTGATAGTAGAAATATCCGCAATACCAACGGCTGATGTAAAATCGAAGCCAAGATTCGTCCACGTTCCCGCCGAATCGAGCGTGGCTTCCGCTTCCTTCGTGCCTTGCAGCGCGCTAACTAATTGAACCTTAACCTTTTGTCCAACTGAACCCGCAGGTGCAAGGACTTGCAAATTCAATTGTGCTGAATTCGCATCCACCTTGAAACCCGTTGGTAAAGCACCCGCAAGCACGGAAATTGCCGTTGCGCCGCGTGTAAATTTACCGACATTTGGACTTCTGTTAGTGCCGTTCACCGTCGGATTTGCCACACGAGCATACGTTCCCGTCGAGCTTGTCCACGTCATTCTTGCTGCCGTCGGGTCAAAATCTTCGAGCGCGGGAGCTTCCGTGAATTGCAAATCATCAATGTAATAAACATCATTCGGTGCGCCGTCAACCCCCGCGTTGAAAAACAGCACCAATTTTTTCAAGCCTCGGAAGGCCGCAGAGCTAAAATCCGCACCAATGTCGAGCCATCTGCCCGTCATTGCCGCCGTAATTTGAACGGGGACTTCGACAGCCGCGCCGCCGTCTTCCAATTTCAAGAGCATCAAACCCGCTTTTGGCGCCCATAATTTCATCCGAAAGAAATTATTGACGCTCAAATCAATCGGGTCCACGTTGTTGTGCAAAATATTATCATACTGCCCGCCAACAACATCCTTGTATAGACCAACTTTTGCCGACGTGTTGACACCCGTTGCGTCAGGATTATTGACGACCGAAAGCGAATCCCAACCGTTTTGATAATTGGCGTTGCGTTGGCACTCAAAATCGTCCAAAATATTCGGTTTTACCGCCACACCCGAGCACGCATCAGCGGGTAATTGCTGAATATTATCGAACCAAAACGTGTCTTTTTTGGAATTACCGACGCCTGCATCGAAGAATAAAATGAAGCGATTGAGCGAATCCGTCGCTCTTGCGCTGTAAAAATCAAGGACATAATCCTGCCATTGACCCGCAACAACCATTTGTCTTGCGACCTCTTTGTTGCCTTTCGGTCCTTCCATTTTGACAATCAACAAGCCCGTTTTGTTCGTTAAAACATTGATTCTGAACTTGTTATTCGTCGTCAAATTGATGGGCGTCGTAAATTTTGCCCAAAAAAGACTGTACGCCGACGAGTCCCTTTTGACGTAGCGACCCACTTTCGTGGAGTTGTTAATCGCGTTTGGTTTGGGATTGTTGACAACGCCATTCCAAACGCCGTCGAGTGCTTCCCAATTGAGCGACGCCGTGCCGCTTTCAAAATTCTCATTGATTTGGGCTTTCATAAAACCCGTTGCTGCCATGAACAGCGTCAAACAGAGTAGTAATTTTTTCATATTGTAAAAATGAATTGGTGAAAGAAAATTGGTTATTTTAACGAAATAGGGATTTTTGTATGATTTATTTTAACACATTTTATAATGTTTTTTTTTTAACACATAGGGACATAGGACACATAGTTTTAGATTTACTAATTTTGAAAAATTTAGTAAACTTAAACGCCTCTAAATGCCGTTGTAAAAAGTAAAAACTATGTGTCCTATGTGCCTATATGTTAAGAAAAAACATTATAAAATGTGTTAAACAGCAACTACAATTTTGTAAATTTCTGTTGTTTCAAAAAATTAGGACCCCTCAGTATAAACACGTAGAAACCGCTTTTTAAACCAGTCGTTTCGACCGTTATCTCCGTTTTCCCTTCGGGTAAATTTTTATCCTTAAAAACCGTTTGAACGACACGACCCGTGATGTCCGTGATTTCTAAATTCACGTTTTCTATTTTTTGTAAATTAATAGAAATCAACGTTTTATCTAAACTTGGATTGGGCGAAATGGAAAAAAGGGACCCCTCAGTATTTTTGGCATTTCCGACCGAAGTAGCATCCGAAACGAAGCCAATTGCATCCAAAGCGGGTTTAATTTCAGGATTTGACATAAACAATCGCCACAATAAACCCGTCCGATGGTTCTCAATCATGCCCACAATTGGCCCTTGGTCAATCGCTAAATACGACGTGGCATACCAATTTTGGCTAATATTAAAAGCATCGTAAAATCCGTATTTTCCCCACAATTTATCGCCTTGCGTTCGGTAGAAATATTTTAAAGCCGCCATACTTTGCGTCGGCGTGTAAGGCATCGAACTTAGAGCAGCAGTCGGCGTGATTGTACCATTATCGGTTTGTTCCAAAGGCGCGTGTGCCAAATAGCCCGTCGGATTGTCGCTTGCCGTAAGTCCCCAATTTTCGGCAGAATAACCCGTTTTATTGAGAGGATTCTCTTTGCAATAGTTCCAATTGATAAGGCTTTGCGCGACATTGTGGTGCCAATAATTGGCGTAAGCGTCCTTTTTTCGGCGTGGGTCAAATCCTAAAAAAGAATAATGTGCGAAGAACAACGGACCGCCCGCCGCAGGACCAACTTGTAGGGTATTGCCATAATATGTTTGCCCATTTCGATAGTTATTGCTCGATGCCCAACCTTGATGATAAAGCGAAGCGGGAATAGCATTTGTCGGCGAAGCCACCGCTAAAAGATACGTAATGAGTGCTTCATTGTAGCCGCGCAATTGAAAATTCATGCGCCAAGTGTAGTTTGGCGAATAGTGCCAATA
>JAYUKJ010000746.1:0-2701 GCA_043764555.1 Saprospiraceae bacterium | reverse complement strand
CACTCGGCACCAAATTCGTCGGCGAAACGACCTGCGTTGTTGGCAACATAAACGAGCCTTTGCCATTCAACCACGTTAAATAGCCGTAGGATTTGTTCAGATTTTGCGACGTATTCGTCATGGCGCGGAAATACGCCGTGTCGGACAGAACGACGTTTTGGTTCCATTTGCCTTTGTTCAGCAGCAGCAAACCGAAACGCGCCATCGACCGCGGTTTGCTGAAAAAAACGTTGTTTGCCCACAGACCCGTAAAGCCCGTTTTGGCTTGCAATTTTTGAGTCGTATATTGATTCATCGTCAAGCCTGAGACGCGTTCAATCACATTTTGCACCATATAATACGCCGCATTGTGGTACGCCCAGCGCGTTCCCGCGTCGGCTTTGTAAGTAAAACAGCTCGGCAACGTGCAGTTATCGTCGGGAACGCCGTCATCGAGTCCCGTTGCCATCATTAAGTTATGACGAACGGTTATCAAGCGTTCTTTTGCCGACGGCAGACTCGTCCAACCGACGCCGAGGTATTTTGACGTCGAATCGTTGATGTTTAGCAGTCCGTCTTGCTGCGCGATGCCCGCCAAAAATCCCGTCAAGGTTTTGCCCGCCGACGCCCAATACCACGCGGAATCTTGCGTGAAAGTGCCGTAATATTTTTCCAAAACAATGCGCCCATTTTTCAAAACGATGAACGCTTTCGTGTCGCGCGTGCCTAAAAACGTGTACAATGAATCCACTTTCGGCGCGCACCAACCTAAGGATTGTGGCGTCACGGTTTCCCAAGTTGTCCCCGTTGTCGGTGGAAAATACAGCGTTTGCGCCGTGATTGTGGTGAGTTTTAATAAAAAGAAAAGCGCCGTGATAGCGCCTAATTTGTTGCGAAATGAGTGGTGCATTGCGTGATTTTTTAGAAAAAAGTGGAAAAAGTGGAAAAAGTGGAAAAAAGTGGAAAAAAAATGGAGAAAATGGGTTTTCCCGATTTTCGGGATGTCGTTTCTCTCCACATACTGAGGGGTCCTTTTTTGAGATTTTCGATGGGGAAAATGTTAAAAGGTTGCTCAATTTGGCGCGCAATTTTAGAAGAAAAGCAGCACTGTGTTTTGACTTTAGGCGCGTTGAGAAGTTTAGTTTAGGCGTTTAATTTTGTTTTTATGAGACGTTTAATTTAGGTCGAACTGCTTGTAAAGTTTCATTCAAAAAATAACCTCTATTGACAAGTTGCCGACTACGTTAGATAAATGCGTATGTGTGTTGTGCGCTCCTTTTTTTTTTGAATTTAGATAAAATTTAGTTAGGGGAATTTGTGAAAAATAATGTACCTACGATTACAATTTAAGCCGTGGATTATTCACGGGATGACTCGAAGTCACCCCGTGAATCTTACTCAACGACCCGTTTTAAAAAAGTGAAAATTGGTAACTTATTATTTACAAATTCCATAATCGAAAGCCGATGATGTGGCTTTCGCGCAATTAGACACTGAAATGTCTAAAGCGAAGATTGTTCTCCTCGTTCAAATCGGTAAAGAAGGTTGGGATTGTCGCTCTTTATCGGGCGTTATTTTGTCTCAAAAAGGCGATTGCCCTAAAAATATGACGTTGCAAACTGCTTGTCGGTGTCTGCGCGAAGCCGTTTTTCATGAAAACGAAACGGGCTTAATTCTCCTCAATGACCACAATTGGAAAACCCTCAACGCGCAATTGCAAGAGGAACAACACACCACAATTGAGCAACTCAACAAAGCAAAAACGGAAGACGTACCGATGCGTGAACGGGTAAGCCGCATGGATTTTCTGAATTTGCCCAATACGATTGAGTATTTTAAAGTCAAACTTAAAGATGCAGAAGTCGTGGACATCGCAAAAGAGGACCCCTCAGTATCGCTCGCCTTTTTGTTGGAAAAACTTAAAAATAATACGTCTTTTGCCGTCAGTAACGTGCGAGAAGGGAATTTTGACGCCGAGACAATCACGCATTTTATCAGTGAATACGGTTCGGAACAAGCCGTTTACAACAATTGGCTCTTGCAATTGATGCGGCATAGCTTAGGTGTTTTAGATTTAAAAACGCTGCAACCGCATTTCGATGTCTTGAAAGCCATTTTCACAACGACAACTTACGTCGAAAATAACGTCAGATATTGGAACGCTAATTTCGACATTAAAGACGTCAACAAACAAATTAGATTGGCGTTTATTCCGCAAAAAACGATTGAATATGCCATTGAAACCGTGCCGCATACCGCAGAATGGCTTAAAATTGGCAACCTAACGCCCGTAGAAGAAGCAGATACGTTGTTTCCCAAAAAACAAGAACAGGAACAAATACTCAATCTTGATGCCGATGGTAAAGATGCAACCGACATTACGCCTGAGATGATTAAAAATGCTCAAAGAATTGTGGACACATTTAGAGACATGGGCGTAACGAAAACCCTCGATGATGTGTTGAAAGACGCACCCGTTTCTAAGATTTTAAAAAACAAAAAACGGACGTTGCATTACACGCCGTACAACTTTCTTCAATCAAATTTTGAAAGACAATTGGTTGAAGAAACCCTGAAATTTGACTTATTGGCACAACACAATATCGAACTTTATTTCAACGGCGACCGTGCGGTATCGAATTTTCAGATTGAATGTTTTGATAAAAATCCAAGTGGTAGATACGTCAGAATTGGCAATTATACGCCCGATTTCCTTATGATT
>JAYUKJ010000745.1:0-9203 GCA_043764555.1 Saprospiraceae bacterium | reverse complement strand
CTTTGAAAATCCACGTTTTAGTGGACTTCGATTTTGTTTTTTCGGCTTCGCGCGCTTCGGCTTCCGTGACGATGATAATTGGGTCAACGAAAGCTGTTTTAGAGCGGTTGAAGCGTTCGATTTGAGCGGGCGTCAAGACTTGTTGCGGATTCGTCAACACACCCGTCGCGCCAACTATGTGGTCGGCGGGAACGGTCAAAGCGACTTCGTAGTTGCCAAAAGTCAAGGTAAATTCACCTGCGCCCAAAAACTGTTTGTGCTGCCATCCCGTGACGTCCGAATAGACGCACATCCGCGGAAAATGCTGGGCGATGCAATACAAATAGTTGTTTTCTTCGGGAAAATATTCCCAACCTGAGCGCGCACCGACCTTCAAACGGTCGACGATTGTGAACATCCATTTTACTTTAAAAACGAAACGCTCGCCTTTTTTCAAGGCTTTTGGCAAGTCCACGCGCATCATCGTTTCGACGATTGTGTAAGGCAATGCACGGTCGGCCGCGTCTTTTACCCAATCGATTTTGCAACCGTAATCGTTCTGCGGGTCGAGGGCCGCGAGTTGTCCTGCCGTGAGTTTTTCGCCCATTTTTTGTTGGTCGATGGCGGTCGCGATGCCTTTTTTATCGAAATTATTTTGGTCAAGTTGCAACCATAAATAGGTCAATGCATCGGGCGAGTTATTGATGTAAGTGATGGTTTCTTCGCCGAAAATCTGTTGTTTTTCGTCGTCAAGCGTCAATTTCATCTTATAATCGGCTTGTTGTTGCCAATATTCGTGGCCGGGCGCACCACTTCCCGTGCGGTAAGTATTGGGTGTCGGAAGAATTTCTTCGAGTTGACGGAACTTGTCGTCAAACTTTTTGCCCTTGTCTTGACCCCTCAGTATCGGAGCGAAAAAGGCGATTAATAAGGCAAGCGTAAGCAGTCTTTTCATGCGTTTAGACTTTTAATTTGAAAAAATATATTTTAAAATAATTAATATTTAAAGCACTTCTAATCGGTAACAGTGGGCGAATGTAGTTTTTCTGCAAAATTGTTTTTATTTTTTTCGACAATAGTTGATAAAGAGGGTTAAAACTGTAAAAAGTTGCGTGAAAAGGGACCCCTCAGTATAAAACAAAAAAAAAGCCGTTTCGACTCAATCGGAACGGCTTTTTTCAGTATTCAATAATCGACTATCCATTATTTCGACTCATTCAATTGCTCAACGTAATGACTGAGCGTTTCAGCATCAATTTCTAAAAAAGAAGCAATTGACGCGAATGAATCACCCCTTTTCAAGCATTTATCAATGAGATGTAATTGCTTGGCTAACAGTAATTGCTTCTCTTGTTCCGCCCGTTGCTTCTCTTGTTCCGCCCGTTCAGTTTTCCTTTTTTGTTGCTCAATAATATCCTCATAAAAGTACGTTATTTTTTGACGTTCTTCCTTAAATCCCTCCTTAAGAATCATATCATTATAATTTTTCACGCCGATGGCATGGGCTTCATAATCGGTGATGTATTGAAAATCATCCGTCGGAAGAACATTTGTTTTTAATTTTTCCATGATTTTAACAAGAATTGGATCGTTAGAATATTTTTTAAAATCAGCGGCAACATTGTTGCGATTTTTTGTTTTCTGAGCGAATTCAAACCACTTAAAGTATTTACTCATTTTCTGATTTTTTACGATATTCCGTTGAAACATATAGATTAAACGGTTTGTCGGAAGAAAATCTAAGTTTTTACTTTTGTTATTCATTACTTTCAAAACCTCGGTTCGTTGCTGTAACAAAGATGCACTATTTTCGGTTGTCCACAAATTATCGTTGCGAATAAAATCGTTTAAAAGTTCAGGAAAAATCGAATAAGCGACCATGTCCTCCTCAAAAGTCATCGTGTCATCTGCCATCCAAATAAGCGTTATAGCAGATTCTACGCCGTTGTAATCTTTGGTTTTGTACTCTTTCCCATCGGGCAAAGGCACGCGAATGGGCTTCAAAGTTTCTAATTGCAGCGAGGTATTGTTGCAAAAATACATAAAAAACCGCTTAACAACGTCTAATTTATACCATTGTTGCATATCAATCGTTGTGGGAACACCATCCATTTTGCAACGAAAATCGAATTCCACAAAGGCAGCATCGTCCGTGATTTTATTTTTACGGGGTAATATCTCAAGGTCGGTAATGGTTGTATTCAAAGCATCTTCTAAAAAAGATTTGGCAGTGTTGAGGTCTTTAAAAGTGCGTTCAAAAAAACGGTCATAATTCAGTGGTGCAAGATACATTTTGGTTCGTTTTTAGATGACTAAACATGTTTACCTTAATTTTAAAACAAAAATAAGCTATTCTGCGACTTCTGTCAAACTTTTTATTTTCATATACATGGATTGCTGTATGTAAACACGCGCGAATCGACTATTACTTTAGCCAATTGACTTTTAAAATTTTCAAAAAAAAGGGACTCCCTCAGTATTTTTTCATTTTTAACACCAAAATTCTATCTTTACGCCCATTATTTCATACTACCAACAAAGATATAAATTATAAAAATATGAAACTCCCTCTTTTATTGCTGGCATTTTTAAGCCTTATAACTGCACAACTCTCGGCTCAGATGTCGCCTAAAACCGCCGCCGACCTTTGGGTTGACGAGACCTACAAGGCGATGTCCGACACGGCCCGCATCGGGCAATTGTTCATGATTCGGGCGCACTCGAACCTCGGCGAAGAGCATATTCAAAAGGTCATGAACGAGATACAAACCTATCAAGTTGGTGGTTTGTGTTTCTTTCAAGGCACGCCCGAAAAGCAAGCAAATTTGACAAATCAGTACCAAAAACTGTCAAAAATTCCGCTTATGGTCTCCATGGACGCGGAATGGGGACTGAGTATGCGTTTGAAAGAATCAACGATTACGTTTCCAAAACAGATGATGTTGGGCGCCATACAGGATAATAATTTGATATATCGTTTCGGCGCGGCGATTGGCAAAGAGTGCAAACGCCTCGGGGTTCACGTTAATTTTGCGCCCGATGCCGACGTTAATAACAACCCGCGAAATCCCGTCATTAACGAGCGGTCGTTTGGCGAAGACAAGTTCAATGTCGCCGCAAAAGCCTATCAATACATGAAGGGAATGCAGGACAATGGTGTCATGGCGTGCGCCAAACATTTCCCTGGCCACGGCGATACGGACGCGGATTCGCACTACGATTTGCCCGTTATCAGCCACGATATGGCGCGTTTGTCGGACATTGAACTCATGCCTTTTCGCGTTTTGAGTCAACAAGGCATCGGTTCTGTGATGGTTGCGCATTTGCAGGTCAACGCGATTGATGCTTCTGCGAACACGCCGACGACATTGTCAAAAAATGCTATTCGTAATATCCTTCGCGACGAAATCGGCTATCAAGGCTTAATTTTCACGGACGGGATGGAAATGAAGGGTTTGACCAAGTTTTTTCCGTCGGGCGAAGCGAGTGCGCGGGCAATCGAAGCGGGCAACGATATGTTGTTGCTGCCCGAAAGCGTGCCGTCGGCGGTTGAATGGATTAGAAAATATATGTCGGAAGGCAGAATTACCGAACACGACCTCGAAGCGAGCGTGAAACGCATCCTTCACGCCAAATATCAGTACGGTTTGGCGACCCCTCAGTACATCGAGCCTGCCAACCTTCGCAGCGAACTCAACAGCTACGAAAGCCTCACGTTGAAGCGCGATTTGATTCAAAACGCCTTAACTTTAGTCAGAAATGACGATAAAATGCTCCCGTTCGTGAGCTATCAGCCCGACAGTATGGCAACTTTGGCCATCGGCACGGGCAAATGGACAACCTTTCAATACCAACTCAATCAACTCGGTATTTTCAATCAATTCAACGTTGGAAAATCCATGTCAGAAGAGAAAAAGAAGTCTATGTTGGACTATTTCTCGAAGAAAAAAACGGTCATTATCAGCCTTCACGACATGAAACCAAAGGCTTCGGAAAACTTTGGATTGTCGGAAGACACGCGGAATTTTGTCAACGAATTGGCCAAAAGAACGAAGGTCGTCTTGATCGTTTTCGGAAATCCTTACGCTTTGACTTATTTCGACGATGTGAAAAACGTCGTAGAATGCTACAACGAAGACAAAGTGACGCAGGAATTGACCGCGCAAGGTTTGTTTGGCATTTTTGAATTCAAAGGAAAACTGCCCGTTACAGCGTCCGAAAGGTCGAAATGCGGGATGGGTTTTCCGACAAAAATTAAGGTCAATCGCTTGAAATGGAACACCGATTTTCCCGAAGAAGTGGGCATGGACGCCGCAACTTTGGCTAAAATTGACGGGATTGCCAACGAATTAATCGACAAAGGTGCCGCGCCAAGTTGCCAAATTTTGGTTGCCAAAGACGGTCAAGTTGTGTATCACAAGGCTTTTGGTTCCCAAACGTATGATAAAACGCGACCAAGTACAACCGAAGATTTGTACGACATGGCGTCGATAACGAAATGCGCCGCGACGACGGTGAGTTTGATGAAATTGTGCGAAGAAGGAAAGGTCGATTTGAACCAAAATTACGGAAAATATCTGCCGATACTGAGGGGGTCTAACAAAGCAAATTTGCTGCTCAAAGACGTATTGATTCATCAAGCAGGATTGCCCGCGTGGCTTGCTTTTTACAAAAACACGCTGGATTCAGCGATAACCGACGGTAAAAAGTCGTTTTATCCGTCGCCGCAATGGTATTCTAAAACGCAAACGGGTGACTACGATGTGGAAGTGGCGCGGGATTTTTTTATGAAACGCGCTTATGTTGACAGCATTGTTCAACGCATCGCCGCCGTGCCGTTACGGAATAATCGCAACTACGTTTATTCCGATTTGGGTATGATTTTGATGAGTTTTTTAATCAAAAATGTGAGTGGCCAAACGCTCGACGCTTACGCTGAAACCAATTTTTATGGACCCCTCAGTATGTCGCGCACTTTGTACAATCCGCTGCGCCGCTACGCTGATACGGCGATTGCACCGACCGAAGAAGACGATTATTTTAGGATGCAACAACTCCGCGGACACGTGCATGACATGGGTGCTGGAATGTTGGGTGGCGTTAGTGGCCACGCGGGTTTGTTTTCGACGAGTCGCGACCTTGCCGTTTTGCTCCAAATGCTGTTGAATAAAGGCGAATACGCGGGCGTTCGGTACTTAAAACCCGAAACGGTGGCGCTTTTCACGCAGCGACAAGGCGGTTCGACGCGCCGCGGCTACGGTTGGGATATGAAAGAATTGGACGTTAAAAAAACGGCAAACATGAGCCTTTCCGCTTCCGCAAACACCTTCGGACACACGGGATTTACGGGCAATGCCGCCTACGTTGACCCCGATAAAAAATTAGTTTACATCTTTTTATCGAACCGAACTTACCCTAAAATGGACAATAATAAACTGATTGACGGCAACTATCGACCGCGCATTCAGTCCGTGATTTATGAGGCGATGAAGGGGAAATAAGGACCCCTCAGTATTTTGGGATTTTGAGCCTTTAATTTCCAAATATTTAGCGTAGTTTTGTTTAAAATTTAAAGATATGGCAACTGAAAATAAAGCGCAAGTCCTTTTGTTATTGAGAACAAATCACGCTAAAATAACGCAATTTGGCATTGCCCGAATTGGTTTATTCGGCTCGTTTGTTCGCAATCAAGCACGTGCGGATAGCGATGTGGACATTTGGGCTGAATTTCAGCAAGATAAAAAGACGTATAAAAATTTTATTCAATTAACTTATTTCTTAGAAGACCTCCTGCAACGCGAAGTGGAACTTGTTACGCCTGAAGGTGTGAGTCCTTTTATCAAACCACACATACTAAAAGAATTAGAATATGTCTCATTTACCAATTGAATTTTTGCAACATATTAGAATAGAAATGTCTTACTTGGTCAAACGCTCAAATGGTTTGACAAAAGAAGACGTTTTTCAACATGACGATCTCAATCGAGCGTTTGCGCGGAGTCTCGAGATTATTGGGGAAGCAACGAAGTAATTACCCGCTAATTATAGGCAGATTTATCCCGAAATCGATTGGCGTGGATTGGCGTGGATTGGCTGGGTTGAGGGATAAATTAATTCATCACTATTTCGGCATTGATTACGACATTCTTTGGGATGTTATCACAGAAGAGATTCCGCCTGCACTTGAAGCACTTCATCGGATTATTGAAGTTGAAAGTAATAATCCAATAGCGTAAGTCTGGATAATACTACGTAAAAAATGCCCCGTTCAGCAAGTGAACGGGGCATTTTTTTGTAAAAATACTGAGGGGTCATAATTTTTTCAATACGTCATTGACCGATAATTTGAATCCTTCAATCACGGGTTCTGCCGAACATACATCATCACCGACGCAAACCGTCATTTGTTTACCGCGATACACGTGAATTTCGTTCTGATTTGGAAAGATTTGCCAAATAATTGGCACTTCCGCCGCGCGATAATTTTTCATCTTTTCCACGGCTTTATTCATTTGGTCGTGCGTAGAGATAACCTCGATAACAAATTGAGGAACAACTTTATTGGCTTTATCATTTTGGGCCAATCGAATTTGTTCATGCGTATAATACGCAATGTCTGGACGGCGGTGTGCGCCTGAAAAAAAGTTGTCACCTTCTGGAATAAGACGACCATCGGCTTTCTTTTCATACCTCAAAGTATCCAGTAAAACCAGTAAATTTTCGATTACAAAGAATTGTTTTTTATCTATCGTGCGGGGAGTTTTCTCAACATAACCATAAACCCATTCGTATTTAAAGCCATCTTCGCGTTCGAGATAGACTTTTTGGAACGTTTCCCACGAGATAGGGCGCGGTTTCTGTTTTACCGTAATTACTTTTTGCTCTTGAATCGCTTCTGTAACCATTGTCTTTAATTTTTTTACAAAGTTAATGACTTTATCTGAACCAACAAATTTTAACAAAAAAAGGCTTCAACAAGCGGAAAACCACGTTGTGAAGCCTTTTTTATGGCATTTATACTGAGGGGCCTATGATTGCGCAATTTTCAAAAAAGTTGCTCAATATAAATTACCCAATTTTAAAGGACGTATTAAAACGACGCTGCCCAATCTCTAAAACAAGGTTGACAGCATTACTTGTCTTATTTTCATCTAAAAATATCGGCTAAATCAGCTTCTAAACCAAGGGCATCGTCTTTTAAAATGCCTTGATTAAACGTTTGGATTTTTCCATTTGGATGCATGATAGTGATACTTTTTAGGTCGGGCATAACAATCCAAGACGATTTAACACCCGCAGGAAAATAAATTTCACGTATTTTTTTTGACAGCGTTCCCAATGCTTGTTTTGGCGATAAAATCTCAATTGTCAATACGGGTGCATCCTTTCCTCTCACCATGTCATGCTCCCAATCGGGTTGCTCAATTGGTAAAATAGACAGGTCGGGTACTGATTTTCTGCCCAAAAGTTCTATTTCAAATTCGGGATAAATATCATATTCACCACCAAGTAATTTATCTAAAACAACTGTCAAGCGGCGTTGAACGCGGGAGTGGTTTTTACTGGGCATCGGTTTATTTCGTTCTCTTTGATACCGCTCTGCGACGTCAATTTCGCGAACAGTAGGGGTTTGTCCATATATGTTTTGTTCTGCTGCTGCGGCAAGTGCTGATTCCATTTCTATAAATTTTTAACAAAAATAATCTTTTAAATCGACTCTATTATTTTTTTTACAAAAAAAAAGGGACCCCTCAGTATTATCCGCAAAATAGCCCCACAAATGCACATTTGCGCGGCTATTGTAGGCTTAAAAAGTCGGTTAGTAACTCAATATCTTTTCAATTCGTTGTCCATTCCGTCCCTTCTTTGCCGTCTTTGACTTGAATGCCCGCCGCTTTCAGACCATCTCGGATTTTATCAGATGTTCCCCAGTCCTTATTTGTCCGCGCTTGTGAGCGCAAATCAATGACCAAATTCATGACGCCTTCCAAAGCTGAAACGCCGTTTGAACCCGTTGCCGATTCGTCGAGTAAGCCGAAAATGTTAACAATAAAATCGTTAAACATCGTTTTCAAATCGGACAAGGACCCCTCAGTAATTTGCCCTAAATCGAGCTGTCCGCCTTTCAACGCATTGATTTTTGAAGACAATTCAAACAAACGACCCAAGGCTTTTGGCGCGTTGAAATCGTCGCTCATGTCGTCGTAAGCGGCGGCCATTAAATCTTGAATTTCTTTATCTAAATTACCTGTTGTCAATGCTTTACCAATGAGTGATTGCAATACTTTGTTAGTTTCCATCAACCGTTTGTAGCCTTTTTCGGCCGCCTGCAAGCCATCGTCCGTGATGTCAAGCGTCGAGCGATAATGGGCTTGAAGCATGAAAAAACGAATCGCCATGGGCGTATAAGATTTCGTAATATGCTCAGAATCACCCGAGAAAAGCTGTACGGGCGAAATCGTATTGCCGTCCGATTTCGACATTTTACGCCCGTTCAACAACAGCATATTTGCGTGAAGCCAATACTTTGCGCCGCCGTGATTACAAGCGCCGACGTTTTGCGCAATTTCGTTTTCGTGGTGCGGAAATTTCAAATCATAACCGCCGCCGTGAATGTCAAATTCGGCGCCCAAATATTTATGGCTCATCGCCGAACACTCCAAATGCCAACCGGGAAAACCGACCGACCACGGCGATTTCCAATGCAAAAGGTGTTCGGGCGCGGCTTTCATCCAAATCGCAAAATCAGCATTGTGGCGTTTTTCGGACTGTTTTTTAAGGTTATCGCGCGTTTCTGCCCTCAAATCCTCAATATCACGACCCGATAATTTACCATAATTGCCTTTGACGGCGATAAATTTTGGCACATCAAAATACACCGACCCGTTTGCTTCATAAGCCAAACCATTCGCCAAAATCTGTTCAACCATCTCGATTTGTTCGGGAATATGACCCGTCGCACGCGGCTCGATTGAAGGCGGCAGGGTGTTCAAAATCCGCATCATATCGTGAAAACCGACCGTGTATTGTTGCGCCACTTCCATCGGTTCGACCTGTTCCAAACGCGCTTTTTTAGAGATTTTATCTTCCGCTTCGTTCGTATCGGCGTCGCCTTCAAGGTGTCCGACGTCCGTAATATTGCGGACGTAGCGCACTTTGTAGCCTAAATGTTGCAAATAGCGGTAAATCAAGTCAAAATTGACGAAGGTGCGGCAATTGCCCAA
>JAYUKJ010000744.1:0-2705 GCA_043764555.1 Saprospiraceae bacterium | reverse complement strand
ATTAAAAATTAAAAATTTGCACGCGACTCTAAAGGGTCAACTACTAATTTCAAATGCTCAACGGCATTTTTTTAATTCTTAATTCTTAATTTTTAATTTATTTACTATGAGCTTATTGGTTCTTTTTTTAGCCATTCTGATTGGCATTTCGTTGGGTTTAATTGGCGGCGGCGGCTCTATTTTGACCGTTCCCGTTTTGGTTTATATTGCGGGTGTTTCGCCGACTTTGGCGACGGCATATTCGCTATTTATCGTCGGTTCGACGTCGTTAGTGGGCGCTTTTACCAATATTTCAAAGAAATTGGTGCATTTGCCAACGGCAATTGTTTTCTCGATTCCGTCGTTTATTGCCGTCTATTCGGTGCGAAAATACGTCGTTCCCGCTATCCCCGAAACGCTGTTTCACATCGGCAATTTGGAGGTAACGAAGAATCTTTTTATCATGATTTTTTTCGCCGCCATCATGCTTATCGCGTCCATGAGTATGATTAAAAACAAGCAGCAAGAAGCGGAAAACGAAGACATTGCCAGCATAAAATTCAATTATCTGCTCATCATCGGCGAAGGTTTTTTAGTGGGAGCTTTGACGGGATTTGTCGGTGCGGGTGGCGGTTTCCTTATCATTCCCGCTTTGGTGATGTTCGCAAAATTACCCATGCGTTTAGCAATCGGCACATCGCTTTTGATTATCGCCATAAAATCGCTCATCGGGTTCGTTGGCGACGTTCAAAATGTGTCAACTCAGATAGATTGGACGCTTTTGAGCAGCTTTACGGGCGCCGCAATTGTGGGCATTTTTATCGGCACTTATCTCTCGAAATTCATCAAAGCGGCGACGCTAAAAAAGGGTTTCGGCTGGTTCGTTTTGATGATGGCAATTTATATTTTGACGAAGGAATTGATGTTTCCGACGCCCGTAAAGCATTGAAAATCAGCTTTATACTGAGGGGTCCTTAAATTTACTTCTCGTGCTTTCATTAACAAAAAACCTCTTCAAGATTAAAAATCTCGAAGAGGTTAAGGGGTAAAATATTAATCAACAAATACCTTTTGTAAATCCAAAATTAAATCTGGAAAAATGGCGCAAGGCATCGCATCGTCTTTGAAAAAATATTCGGGGGCGGCATATTTGCCATTGTCTTGCAAAACGTACTGAGCAATGTATTCGTGATTAGGCGAGACTATCCAATATTCACGGACGGCGTTTTCCTCGTAAAGTGCATATTTAGTACGCATTTCTTTTTTTGAATTGCCGGGCGATAAAATTTCAACTATTAAATCGGGCGCACCCAAACAGCCATTTCTGTCTAATTTTGACAGGTCGCAAACAACGCAAATATCAGGTTGAATGACTGTGAAAATATTGCGATTCGCGCGTTCTGATTTTAGTCGGTCATAAAGCCGCACATCAAAAGGGGCGTCGTAAAATTTGCAAGTTTTATTATCGAAATAATTAAAAAACTTGCCACATAATTGCCTTGAAACGCCCTGATGATACCGAATTGGCGCAGCCATACGGTAAATTTTGCCTTTGATAAGTTCAACGGCTTCATCAAATTTCCAAGTCAAATAATCCGCGTAGGTGTAAATACCATTCGGGTCGAGTTGGTCTAAACTTGTTATTTCTTCTATTTTATCAATTATTGTTACCATGATACGTATTATTTTTTTACAAAAATACAACTTTTTTTCAAAAAACAAGCGTTTATACTGAGGGGTCCTCAGTCAACCAACTTTTTGAAGATGGATTGAAATAGTTTTAATTCTGAACTATCAAGTTGTCCAAGTGGTGCAATCATATCCACTTGTTTGACAGTTGCTAATCGGTCAATTTTAAGAACAGAATTTACTTTTAATTTATTGGAAAGACTCGGCGAAATAAGCATTTCATTACCCGTTAAATGAGTTGGAACAACTGAACTAATTGCCGCAATAACTAAGTCTTTATAGCGGTCTTTTGTAATTGTTGCAGCAACAACTGGTCGGGCTTTACTGGTCGTCAAATCAGTGAAGGGAAAAGGAATAAGGATAATATCGCCTATTTTCATAGTGTGTTATGGGTATTTTAGTGGATTAATATTAAGGTTTTAGATATTCTTGATAAATATCTTCACGCGCGTCGTTCCAAAATTCAAAGGCAGAATTTTGCGCCAAGAGCGGTCTAACGTCTTCGTCGTCCTCAATTTCTTCAACGAAAGTGATAATGATTTTATATTTTTTATTTACCGGCATAGCTTCGAGTGGAACGATTTGGCTGCCATTATAAATACCTTGGATTGCTAACATATTCTTTATATTTTTCACAAAAATACAACTTTTTTTCAAAAAACAAGCGGTTATACTGAGGGGTCCTCAAAAATTAGAAATTAAGAATTAAAAACGTACGACTTCGACACACATCGAATTCTTGATTTTGGTTTCTAATTTTTATTGAGCTACCGCAATTTTTAATTTTTAATTTCTAAT
Source organism: Saprospiraceae bacterium (assembly GCA_043764555.1). Lineage (GTDB taxonomy): Bacteria > Bacteroidota > Bacteroidia > Chitinophagales > Saprospiraceae > JAAFJT01. Next base: position 239 of record JAYUKJ010000744.1, on the reverse strand, counting down.
TCAAAACAGATGATTGTAGAACAGATTTATACGGGCTGTTTAGCCCAAGGTGCGTACTACATCGAGTCGGATGGAGAGGCGGCGATTATTGACCCGTTGCGCGAAGTTGCGCCGTATATCAAACGCGCATTGAAGGATAAAGCGACGATAAAATACGTTTTTGAAACGCATTTTCACGCCGATTTTGTTTCTGGACACGTGGATTTGGCGCAAAAAACGGGTGCTACCATTGTTTATGG
>JAYUKJ010000743.1:0-2706 GCA_043764555.1 Saprospiraceae bacterium | reverse complement strand
CGAGTCGCCAAAATCGCTTGACTTGGGCAGCCTACGTTTTTCCTTCGGGTAACACTTTGGGCTACCAACCAAACCGCATTATTGGCAACGCCACAACGCCGATTGGTCTGCCGTTAGACCCCAATTCGACCGAATTTTTGGACGCCGTGAGCGTTGACGAGCCGCGCGTTTGCTACCGCGTTGGTGCCAATTATAAATACACGTTGCCCGATGGGTCGAGCGAGGAAGCGATGAGCGTATCGAACCGCGTTTGTTTAGACCAGTTTGCCAAAATGTGGCTGCCAAATGCCTTCACACCCAATGGAAGAAACCCCGAATTTCGCCCACTTTTGACGTTTACCTACAATATTGCGGTGTACAGTATGCAGATTTTTGACCGTTGGGGCAGCCGTATTTTTCAAACTTCCGATACGTCGCAGGGTTGGGACGGCAAGCGCGGTGCGACTGATTTGCCGCAAGGCGTTTACACTTATTTCATTCGTTTGGTGCAGAACAACCAAGAAGTGGTGGAAAAAAGCGGCGTCGTGATGCTCATTCGATAAAAATTGCAACCTTAAAACGTGGTTTTTGTTCTCAAACAGATGGAGTCGATAAAATCCTTTAAGCGACAACTTTTGGGAAATTCTAAACTCTCCAAGAGTTACAATTCATTTAGCATCAATATCTTATCTGAGAAATAGGACCCCTCAGTATAAAGACATAAAAAAATAAAAATGGCTAAACTCAAACCGCACGTTTTGGAATTCGAGACCAAACTGTACCGCCCACTTGAAGAAATTTTCGATTTTTTCAGCCGCGCCGAAAATCTCGACAAAGTGACGCCCGACGACCTTGGCTTCTCGATTCTCACGCCGACGCCGATTGTGATGCATGTCGGCACCGTGATTGATTACCGCATTACGCTTATGGGCGTGCCGTTTTTTTGGCGCACATTTATTTCCGATTTTGAACCACCGTACCGCTTCGTTGACCACCAACTCAAAGGTCCTTACGTCTTTTGGCACCACGAACACACGTTTAAACAGTGCGAAGGCTACGTTTTGATGACCGACCGCGTGCATTATTTGTCGCCCGGTTGGATTTTTGAACCTTTGGTTGATAGCCTTTTTGTGCGGCCGCAACTCAATAAAATGTGGGCGTATCGCGGCGAAGTTTTTGGTAAATTATTCGGAGAAAAAACGGTGAAAGCCTGATTTGGATGCATGGAGATTTTTTTGTTTCAACTTTCCAAAAGTTAAAAACTTTTGGAAAGTTCCTACACCGAAAAAGTAAGCCATTTACACATTCTCTGATTTTAAATTTGATTTTATTTTCGCTCCTTGCCCTACCTTTGCGGCGTTCAATTAAATTATCAACGCCTTTTCCCTTCTTCAATTTATGAAAAATAACGATGCCTTAGCGCAAACCAATTTCCGATTGCCCAACCAAACTGCTTTTTATCGCGGTAAAGTGCGCGACGTTTATACCCTCTCCGATGGTCGATTGGTGATGGTGGCGAGTGACCGTATTTCAGCATTCGACCACGTTTTGCCGCGCCCGATTCCGTTCAAGGGACAGGTTTTAAACCAAATTGCGGCGCATTTCCTCGCAAAAACCGAAGATATTTGCCCAAATTGGCTCATTTCCACGCCCGACCCCAATGTGGCGATTGGCGACGCCTGCGACCCTTTCAAGGTCGAAATGGTCATTCGCGGCTACCTCGCGGGACACGCCGCGCGGACTTACGCGAGCGGCGGACGTTTGCTGTGCGGTGTCAAATTGCCCGAAGGTTTGACGGAAAATGACCGTCTGCCGACGCCGATTATTACGCCAACAACGAAGGCATCAGAAGGACACGACGCCGATATTTCGAGAGAAGACATTATCAAAAATGGCATTGTGAACGCCGACGATTACGCCGAATTAGAGCGTTTAACTCACGCTTTGTTCCAACGCGGAACGGACATGGCGGCGGTGCAAGGGTTGATTTTGGTGGATACAAAATACGAATTTGGGCGCACAAAGAGCGAGAAAATCGTCGTTATTGATGAAATTCACACGCCCGACTCGTCCCGATACTTTTATACTGAGGGGTATGCCGAGCGCCAAAAAACGGGTGAAAAGCAACGCCAACTGTCGAAAGAATTTGTTAGAGAATGGCTCATGGCGAATGGTTTTCAGGGTTTGGAAGGACAAAAAATGCCCACTATGACCGACGATTTTGTGGATTTGACGAGCCGTCGCTACATCGAATTGTTTGAAAAAATTACGGGAAAAGCGTTTGAAAAAAGCGACACCACGAACATTTTGAAGCGCATTAGAACAAATATTGTTGCCCATCTTTGAGCAACAATATTTCGATAGATTTAGGCAATTTTATGGTAAGTCATAGAATTGCCTATTTTTTTTCTTTTTTTGAATTTTTTTACGTGAAATTCAATTAAAATTAAAAAAAAATAACCAAAATTGAGCTTCTATACTGAGGGGTCCTTTGGGAGGTCAAATTTTTTATTTCAATGTGACTTCTGAAATCGATTAGTTGACTTCTGAAATCGATTAGTTGACTTCTGAAATCGATTAGTTGACTTCTGAAATCGATTAGTTGACTTCTAAAATCGGTTAGTTGACTTCTAAAATCGGTTAGTTGACTTCTGAAATCGGTTAGTTGACTTCTGAAATCGGTTAGTTGACTTCTGAAATCGGTTAGTTGACTTCTGAAATCGGTTA
>JAYUKJ010000742.1:0-9214 GCA_043764555.1 Saprospiraceae bacterium | reverse complement strand
TAAAGGCGTGGTTTGTCAACCAATAAGAAAAACAGATTTCTTCGCAGTTCACAAACCACTTAATAAACGCCGATTGGACAGATATTTGTCCAATCGGCGTTCCTATTTGTCTTTTATGCCTAAAAGTCCCGCAACAATTCTACATTTGCCAACTTTTTAATTTTTTCAAAAAACGACTTCTCTCATGCCTAACGAATTGCCCGAATCGGGTCAAAAAGCGGGACATAAATCAGGTTTTGTCAACATCATTGGCCGCCCGAATGTGGGTAAATCCACGTTGATGAACCTCCTCGTGGGCGAGCGGATGAGCATCATCACTGCCAAACCGCAGACGACGCGGCACCGTATTATCGGCATCATGACGGGCGATGATTTTCAAATTGTCTTCAGCGACACGCCCGGATTTGTCCGCAAACCGAGCTATAAAATGCACGACGCTATGAACTCTTTCGTCAAAGAAAGTTTCGACGATGCCGATGTTATGCTCTTCGTTACGGAACCGTCGGAAGCCTTTGACGCGGAAGACCCGATTATCAAAAGACTCCAAAATGTCAAATATCCCAAGTTTTTGGTGCTTAATAAAATGGATGCATCGACCCCCGCAGTATTTGATGCCTACGAAGCTGAATTGAGAAAACTTGTTGATTTTCAACAAGTTATCCGCATTTCTGCTTTGAAAAAAACGAATATGGACACCTTCATGGACTTGATAAAAAGCAATCTCCCCGAAGGTCCAGCCTATTATCCGAAAGACCAACTCACCGACCGCCCCGAGCGTTTTTTCTGCGCAGAAATCGTTCGAGAGAAAATTTTACTGAATTACCGCGACGAAATTCCGTACGCTTGTGAGGTCATTATCGAAAGTTTTAAGGAAACGGAAACCAACGCAGGCGAAAAACTCGCGCGCATTCAAGTTGTTATTTACGTCGCTCGCGACAATCAAAAAATAATTTTGATTGGCAAAAATGGCTTAGCCATGAAAAAACTCGGCATGGACGCGCGTAAAGACATCGAAAAATTCTTAGAATCGAAGGTGTTTTTGGAAATGACCGTCAAAGTCCGTGATAATTGGCGCGACGATGAGCGAATGTTGAAAAATTTCGGTTACACAACGTGAAAATTCCAAATTCCAGATTCCAGATTCCAGATTCCAGATTCCAGATTCCAAATTCCAGATTCCAAATTTGAAATCTCAAGATTAACGTTTGGAATTTGGAATCTAAAACTCCTACTCCTTTTAGGTTACGACTTATATTTTAAAAAATAATTGCGTTGATTTTGTTCTCTTAATTTATTGAAATACATTCATGTCTTTTTTGAAACGAACTAACTTTATTCAACGATTTTATTTAATTTATTCGCTACTTCTCAATGGAAAATCCAACCCGTTTATTCGATTTTATTTACTACCAACAAACCCATTTCCCGCAAAAACGCGCCTTCAATTATCGCCACGACGGTCAAGAAATCGCCTCTTATTCCACGGAAAAAATCATCGAATTGGCCAATCAAGTGAGCTGCGGATTGCTTGCACTTGGTCTGAAAGCGGGTGATACGGTTGGCACAATCACGATGAAAAATCGTCCCGAATGGACGATTCTCGATTTGGGGATGTTGCAAATTGGCGTCGTTAATGTTCCCGTTTACCCAACGATTAGTCCCGCCGAATACGAGTATATTTTTCACGAAGCGGAGATAAAACTCTGTTTTATTGGCGACGATACTGAGGGGTCTCTTTTGGGGAAAGTTAAAAGCGCTCAACACGCAATTCCTTCGTTGTTAGGTATTTACACATTTGACAAAACGCCAAAAGCGCTGTCGTGGGAAACAATGTGGCGCACGGACGCGACTTTGCAGACCGAAGTTGACCGCCTAAAAGCAACCGTTTGCCCCGAAGATTTGGCGACAATTATTTACACATCAGGCACGACGGGACAGCCGAAAGGCGTGATGTTGAGCCATTTGAATATCGCTTCAAACATCAAAGCGGTCATGCCAATTATTCCGATTCGGGCGGGCGAGCGCGGCTTGAGTTTTCTGCCGCTGAACCATATTTTTGAACGCACTTGTTCTTACGCGTATATGTACGTCGGCGCGGAAGTGACATATACGGGCGTTGAGAATTTGGGTGGCGAAGGTGGCGATTTGCAAGCTGTAAAACCACATTTTTTCACGACCGTTCCGCGGCTTTTGGAAAAAGTTTACGAAAAAATTTATAACAAAGGACTCGAATTGACGGGTATTAAACGCGCCATTTTTTTTTGGGCTTTGCGCTTGACAAATGACTACGAATACGATAGAAAGTATGCGGGGTTGAAGAAAATTCAACTCAAAATCGCCGATAAACTCGTGTTTTCAAAGTGGCGCGCAGCACTTGGCGGCAGTTTGAAGGGCATTATTATCGGTGCGTCGCCGTGTCCCGTGAAAATTGCGCGGACATTTTCGGCGGCGGGCGTTCAAGTCCGCGAAGGATATGGCATGACGGAATTGTCGCCTGGCGTTGCGATTGCGCGTTTTACGAAAGGTATGGCGAAATTAGGTTATATTGGACCCGTTTTAGACGGCGTTGACGTGATGATTGACGCGTCCGATGGCAACTACAACGCGGGTGAAGGCGAGATTTTGGCGGCGGGCGAAAACGTCATGATGGGTTATTTCAAGAAAGAAAAAGAAACGAACGACGTCATTAAATACATAGCGGGGAAAAAATGGATGTGTACGGGTGACATCGGCAAACTTGACGACATCGACGGCGTGAAAATGCTGCGGATTACCGACCGTAAAAAAGAGTTGTTCAAGACATCGGGCGGCAAATACGTTGCGCCTTCGCCGATTGAAAGTAAGCTCCGCGAACACTTTTTGGTGGAGCAAATTATGGTCATTGGCGACAATCAAAAATTCGTTTCGGCGCTCATCGTTCCCGCCGCCGAAGCCTTAAAAGATTGGTGCCAACAAAACGGCGTGACGTGGACAAATACGGCAGAAGTTGTTGTTTTAGAACCCGTTATAAATAAGTATAAAGAAGTAATTGATAAATACAACCCGAGCTTTAGCAAGGTCGAGCAGCTCAAAACCTTCCGCTTAGTTGCCGACAATTGGGAGGCAATCAAGTCCGACGGCAGCGTGGCCGAATTAACGCCGACGATGAAATTGAAGCGCCGCGTGATTTTGGAAAAGTACAAAAATGTGATTGAAAATATCTATTCGTAAGCGCCGAAGGACCCCTCAGTATAAAAGGCGTTTTAGACCAAAAAAATCCGTTCCGATGTCTTCGGGACGGATTTTTTTTTAACGAAATAGTAGAGATTCCCCCATTACTTTTTACATTTGGCTGATATTTAAAAAGTAACGCCATGAAGATAACTTTCAACCGTTTTCGTTTTGAAGCCTACGAATCTGTTGAGTGGCAACGCATCTATTTTGATGCTAATACTGAGGGGTACGTTGTTTTGAACCATAAACACGGAAAATACGAGTCAAAAGCCAATTTACACACCGCTTTACGGCTCGCAAAGCAGGGAAAAACCATAGAGTTGCTGCCCGCTTACGGTACGATTATGTCGGCCGACGCCTTTATTGATGATGAGATTTGGGAACTGAAAACGACGAACGGCTCGCGTTCGAGCATTCAAAATAGGTTGAGAAAAGGAAAAAAACAGGCGCGAAATACGTTGTTGGAAATTCAAAATGAGGATTTTGACTGGACGGATGTGATTGTGGGCATAATTAGCACCGTGAATACGGATAGTAATAGTTATCTTCAAAAAATAGCATTATTGTTGCCCGATGATACTTATTTGGAATTTTCGAGATATGAAATTTTGAAAAGGGATTTTGAAAAAATATCGCATTACATTGTAGTATAACCTACAACGGCGCAACTTTCGTTGCGCCGTTGTAGTGTGTGGTTCTCCGTGGAGATCCGCTGCAAATGTAGGTGGGTTTATTGAAGAATCAAAATATCTTTTTTTATTTTTTTTTAATAATTAAAAGCAACTATATGAACAACAGCACCATACAACGCATCGTTTTGCTCGGCGCCATCGCCGTTATCCTCGTTATTGCCTCGCAAACGTATTGGGTGATGCAGGATTATAACCTCAAAATGCGCGATTTTGACCGCTCCGTTAACATTGCTTTGCAGAATGTCGCGCAGCAATTGTCGAACGTCAATCAGACTGCTTTGCCGTCTCAAAAACTTATAACACGCTCATCTTCAAACACTTATGCGGTCAATGTGAACAGTCAAATCAGTTCGTCTAACCTTGATTTTTTCCTTAAAAAGTATTTTGAAGAAAACGCTTTGAACGAAGACTTTGACTACGCGATTTACGATTGCCACGATGAGCGGATGATGTACGGCAAATATGTAAGTTATACGTCAAGTAAAGACTCTTTGAAAGTAGAAAAAGACTTCGCCAAACTCGACGACGCGACCTATTATTTCGTCGTTCGATTCCCCAAACGCGCGTCTTCGATATTGAGCAATATGAGTTTGACGCTCGTTTTTACGGCGATTTCCTTATTGACAGTTGTCTTTTTTATCTACTCTTTGACCGTGATTTTACGTCAAAAACGCCTATCCGAACTGCAAAAAGACTTTATCAACAACATGACGCACGAGTTTAAAACGCCGATTTCGACCATCAAAGTTGCCGCCGATGTTTTCGCTTCGACCCCCTCAGTATCGAACGACCCGCGGCTTGCCCGCTACGCGCAAATCATTCGGGAACAGAACAATCGGCTCAACACGCAAGTCGAAAAAGTGCTTCAATTGACCCGCATTGACCGCAACACTTTGGACTTGAATAAAGAAATTATCAACGTTCATGAATTATTAGGAACAATTTTACCCGCAATGCAAGTAAAAATTGAAGAAAAAGACGGTAATTTATCCCAAGATTTGAAAGCCACGCAGCCGTACATCAAAGCCGACACCTTACACTTAACAAACATTATACATAACTTGCTCGATAATGCCGTGAAATACAGCATCGACGGCAAGCCCGACATCACCGTTTTGACGGAAGACAGAGGAAAAAGCATCCGTTTGACCATCGCCGACAAAGGCATTGGGATTGATAAAGAACACCAAAAGAAAGTATTTTTCCGTTTTTATCGTGTTCCAACGGGCAATGTTCACAATGTAAAAGGCTTCGGATTGGGACTTTTTTACGTAAAAAACATCATTCAAGCGCACAATTGGCAAATAGAATTGGATTCAGAATTTGGAAAAGGCACGACAATTACCATCGAAATGCCGAAAGTTATCGACGCCCACGTGCCAACAAAACCTAAAACGGAAGACGTTTTTGCCTAAAAAATAAAAAATAAATAGTAGATGAAAGCACACCTTTTTTACGTCGAAGACGACGAAAGCCTCAGCTTTGTAACGCGAGACAATCTCGAATTGCAGGGCTATAAAGTGACTTACTGCGAAAATGGAAAGACAGCGATGGGCATGATTCGAGAAAATGACTTCGATTTGTGCATCCTCGACGTGATGTTGCCCGACACCGACGGCTTCACGATTGCCGAAGAAATTCGCAAATTCAATACCCAAGTGCCGATTATTTTCCTCACCGCGAAGAGCATGAAGGAAGACCGCATCCGTGGTTTGCGACTCGGCGCCGATGATTACATGACAAAACCGTTTAGTATTGAGGAATTGATTTTGAAAGTGGAGATTTTTTTGCGGCGCTCAAAAATCGCTTCGGCACCCGTACCAACGTATTTGACAATCGGCAACTACTTGTTAGACCATAAAAATTTGCTCTTGAAATTTGGTACGCAAGCGAAAAACTTGACGCAAAAAGAAGCCGATTTGCTCAAAATGTTCATGGAAAACAAAAATGAAGTCATCAAACGCTCCTATATTTTGGAAACGCTTTGGGGCGAAGATGATTATTTCTTAGGTCGAAGTTTGGACGTTTTTATCTCGCGACTGCGCAAATATTTGAGCCAAGATGAACGCATTTCGGTCGAAAATATTCACAGCGTCGGTTTCAGAATGAAAATTGATTGATATGAAAAAAGCCGATATTTCTACGTGAAATATCGGCTTTTTTACGCTTTATACTGAGGGGTCCTTTATTTCCGCGCTTGCCATTTTTTGTTCACAACGTGCGTCAACCAAGCCGTTCCTGCGCCCAAAACCGCGCCCGCCAACACATCCGTCGGATAATGTACGCCCAAATACATCCGCGAATAACCCGTTGCCGATGCCCACGCGAAGGCGGGAACTGCAACGTACCATTTTGGGTAAATAAGGCTCAAAGACATCGCCGTTGAAAACGCCGAAGACGTGTGTCCGCTCGGAAATGAGCGGGAACTTTCGCTGCCAAGTGGCTTCAAATCAGGATGCGTTACGTAAGGTCGGTTGCGGTCAACGGCGTATTTTAAGGCATACGTTCCAGCAACCGTTGCGGCGAAAGCAACGCCAATTTCAAGACCTTGGTTGGTTATTTTTTTATCTTTTCGGATTAAACCAATTGTCGTAATCAAAATCGGGGCGGCAATGCAAATCGGTGCATCGGCGTCGCTCAGAAACCTATTAGCGCGTGTGTTGGCATCGCTTCGATAATTTTCTAAATTTTTAAGTGTTTGATAATCAAAGCCTTGTGCCGTATTTTGCTCGATATTGAGCATTTGAAAAAAGAAAAGAAGTGGTAGAAACAATGTTTTTTTCATGACAGGTATTTTACATTTTTTAGTAAAAAAATATAGCGCGACCTGAAGGTCGCGTTACGTTCAATACAGCTAAATTAATTAGTATTTTTGCTTAAAATAATCGCGAAAGGTAATGACCTTTTTGAATACAGACGTCTCAAAAGAGCCGCGTAATGGTTGACAAGAAGAAAAAATCTAAATTGCGAAGAACATTTTCTACTTTTTGATGGCTTTCTTTATAATTTTGCGGCGCGTTGGACATTTTAGATTCTAAAGATTCTAAAGATTCTAAATGTTCACCTCCTAAGTTCTGATTTTGACATTTTTGACAGCTGAAATGTGTAAAAATCGACATTATACCGAGGGGGCCTATTTTTTTTAAAACTTGAAATTTTTCCGAATTATGGCGATAATGATTACTGATGATTGCATCAATTGTGGGGCCTGCGAGCCAGAATGCCCGAACAATGCGATTTACGAAGGCGGTGTTGAGTGGGCAATCAATGACGGCTCGACCGTGGCGGGTGCTTATGAACTCACGGGCGGGCGCATGGTGGATGCTTCCGACAAACTGATGCCCATTTCCGACGATTTTTACTACATCGTTCCCGACAAATGTACGGAGTGCGTTGGCTTCCACGAAGAGCCACAATGTGCCGCCGTTTGCCCCGTTGACTGCTGCGTGCCAGACCCTGAACACGTCGAAACGCAGGAGATTTTGTTGGACAGAAAAGCACGTTTACACCTATAATTCCAAATTCCAAGGATTCCAAATTCCAGATTTAACCTTGAAATTTGGAATCTTTGGAATTTGAAATTCGGAATCCTTGAAATTTGGAATTTGAAATTAAAAAAAAATGGAAGATTGGGAGTTAGATTTTGAATGGTTGCGCGTCCGTCATCTCGTCAAAGAAGCCACAAAACGGGACGCGTTGCCCGATTTGAACGGCGTTTTGTTGATGATTGGCGTCCAAGAATTGGGACTTTGGCGCAAATTTACGAAGGAAGAAAAACAGGATTTGATGCACATCGCCGTCTGCCGTTTGCTGAGTTACGACGGTGTTTATGAGTTTATCGGTTTAGATACTGAGGGGTGGCCGCATTATCGCTTGATGAATAAACCTGATATTCAAGGCGAAAATGGACAAGAGCGCCTGCTGAAAGAAAAGGCGATTCAGTATTTCAAACAGATGGATGAAGAGCGAACAGATGTTTGAGATATTAGGCTATTAAATGAAATTGGGATATTGGTCAACGTGCCAATATCCCAATTTCATTTAATAGCCCAATATTTTTTTATTTAATGGATAAAACGTTGATTTTAAAGATTAAAACCGAATTTCCGGGAATCACAACTTTCCCTTCTTCGTAAGGAAATGCGCCGTAGCCGAACCGCGACGGGACCAAAATATAGCCTTCGCTGCCTTCCGAAAACTGTTGCAAACCTTCATCTAAACCCAAAATGACGTTCTCTTCGTCGATTTTGAAAGTGAGCGGTTCACGGTCTTTTGTTGTGTCAAAAACGCGGTCATTTAAGAACAATCCTTCGTAATGAAACGTGATTTTGTTACTTAATTTGGCGCGTTCGCCCTTGCCTTCCTTCGTAATCATGTACGAAATGCCGCTTTCGGTGCGTTTTGCTTTGATGCGATGGAGGAGCGCGTAGTCATTTATCGCCCTTTGGTCTGCCAATAATTGCTCGGCGATGCGCTCCGTGAAAGCACGTTTTTCGGCGTTTTCGACGGACAGCATATGCGCTTGAAATTGAGCGGGCGTTAAAATATCGAGCAGTTCAATCTCGTACATCAACGGCGAATTTGGCGGAATGACGTCGCCGATGCCCGCCGCGCCGTAAGCAAATTTTGCGGGAACATAAATCGTTACCCTCGCGCCGACGCGCAGTTTTTGCAGCGCAATGTCCCAACCTTCAATGACCTGTTGCTTGCCGAGTTGATAGGCGTAAGGCTCGTTTTTAGGCGATTCGTCGAAGATTTTCCCGCCTAACAATTTTCCTACGTAACGAATTTTAACAAAATCGCCTTGTTGCGGTGTCGAGCCGACCCCCTCAGTGTGGGCGGTAAAAAATACACCTTCGGGCGTTCTTTCGGCTTTGATGTTTTGTGAAATGATAAATTTGTCGAGCGTCAAACTATCGCCTAATGGTTGTCCAAAATCGGTAATTGGACGAGCGTTAGTTTGGGAAATAAGCATCAAAAAGAGACAGATGGTTTTTAAAATTCTCATGAGCGTTCGGTTGAATCTCACCAAGAGAACCGCAAGGCACTTTGGTGATTTTGAGTAGTTCGGTTGAGTGCGCGGTTTTGAGACCGTGTGTGAAATTAAATTGTTTATTCGTTTGTGGCACCGACGAAAATCCGTGCGACTGACTATCTATTAAACAAAAGAAGCGCCAATTGACGCGTTTTGGTGCATTTATCCACTATTTTTGTGACGCATTAACATTTAGAAAAGTGAAAATAGCCTTAACGCGTTATTTTATAGATAATAAAAAAATGATTGACACTTCTTTTAAAACCCGAATTGC
>JAYUKJ010000741.1:0-9225 GCA_043764555.1 Saprospiraceae bacterium | reverse complement strand
CTACGCAAAACCCGTTTTTACTGAGGGGTATGCCATTGATATTAAAGATGGTCGCCATGCAGTCATTGAGCAACAACTGCCTTTGGGCGACGTTTATGTGCCAAATGACGTATTTTTGGACAAAGAAGACCAACAAATTCTGATGATTACGGGACCCAATATGGCGGGTAAATCCGCGCTTCTGCGACAGACGGCTTTGATTTGTTTGATGGCGCAAATGGGCAGTTTTGTCCCCGCAAAAGCGGCGACCTTGGGCATATTAGACAAGGTGTTTACGCGGGTTGGGGCAAGCGACAATATTTCGAGTGGAGAGTCCACTTTTATGGTCGAGATGAACGAAACAGCGAGCATTATGAACAACATCAGCGACCGTTCTTTGATACTTTTAGACGAAATTGGGCGCGGCACTTCGACCTACGACGGCATCTCGATTGCGTGGTCAATTGCCGAATATCTGCACGAAAGCCCGTTTCGGCCCATGACTTTATTCGCCACGCATTACCATGAATTGAACGAATTGGCGGAGAACTTTAACCGCACCAAAAACTACCATGTTGCGACAAAAGAATTGGGGTCAAAAGTGATTTTTCTTAGAAAATTAACCGTCGGTGGTTCCGAACATTCTTTCGGTGTTCACGTCGCTAAAATGGCGGGAATGCCGCAGCAAATTGTGGACAGAGCCAACGAAATTTTAGCGCAATTGGAAACAAAACACATTGATATCGAGCAAGATACACCTATTAAAAATAAAAAAAGTGTAAAAACTATTGAACCCGAAATTGAAAAAAGACCCCTCAGTATAGAATCGAAAAATGCGCTCCAATCGAAGGTAAAAGGCATCGCACGACCGATGCAAATGAATATTTTTGACATCGGCGACCCGCGTTTACAACGCATAAAAGACGCTTTGGACAACATGGATTTGAACACAATGACGCCGATTGAGTTGATGATGAAAGTGGCAGAATGGAAGAAAATGTTGGATTAATTTTTTCATTAAAATTTGCAAATTAACTTTATTGTCTTATTTTTGTTTCTGCAAACATTATTTATTCATACGCAGTAGAAAATCGACTAAAATTAATGGCAAAAAAACAACCACCACGGGAAGCAGAATCTAAGAAAAAAGCCCTTGTTTTCAAGAAAGAAGGCAACGCTTACGACAAAATTTTGAAAGAAAACATTGAAAAAATATTCAGACCTTTGATTGAAGCACGTTTGGGCGTTAAAATCGGAAAAGCAATACCTTTGAAAGACAAAATGCAGACGACTGTTGAGTTAGAAATGGATTTTTTCTACGAAATTGTGTCAATTGAAGGAGAACCCTTCATATTGCACTTGGAGTTTGAAAGTGGCAACAATCTTGAAATGGTCTATCGCGTTGGTGAATATCACGGAATGGCGTCACGCCGAAAAAAAATGCCCATTAGGCACATTGTGATTTACTTAGGCGACGAAACGCCGACAATGCGAACGCAATTGAAACCAGAAGAAATTTATACGGGTTTTGAATTATTGAACATCAAAACTATTGACACCAATCAACTGTTAAGTTCGCAAGTGCCGGAGGTGGTTTTAATGGCCGTTTTGGCAAATTATAAACGCGACCAAGCGGAGAAAATTTTGCGATTAGTCATCATTAAGCTAAGAGATATCGTAAAAAATAAAAGAGTTTTAAAAAAATATTTTAATCAGTTGATGATTTTATCTCGACTGCGTAAAATCGAAGATTTAACAATTAAAATCGCTGAAGAAATGCCAATACATATCGATATCGAAACGGATACGCTCTACAAAAGAGGCATTGAGCAAGGCATTGAGCAAGGCATTGAGCAAGGCATTGAGCAAGGCGTTAAACGCGGCGTAATCAAACTTTGGGAAAAAGGTCTTGAACCGTCAATGATTTCAAATCTGCACGATTTACCAATTGAGTACGTTGAACGTGTTATTGCCGAATTTCAGAAGACGGGCAAACTGTGATAACTTTTGTTAGTCGCTCAGTATTTTCATTGAAAAGCCGCGTTCAATCACTTGAACGCGGCTTTTGTGGTGAAAATACTGAGGGGTCTTAAAAGTTCCAAAGCACTTATTTCACTACCAATAAATGCTTGTTTTTCTTCCCGTTTTCAATCATAACGTACTTGTTATGCAATAAAAAATCGGCATTTATGAGCATTGAAACATCTTTGATTTTATCTTTATTGATGGACACGGCGTTGTTTTGAATCGCTTTGCGCGCTTCCGTATTTGACGGCGAAACACCCGTTTTCACGGACAATAAATGCGTAATACTGATGCCCGCTTCTAACTCCTCGCGGCTGATTTTTGTGGAGCCAATTTCTTCCCCAATGTCTGCCAAATTCTCCGCACTCAAACCCATCAATGTCTCTTTATCGGCTTTGCCAAAAAGGATGTCTGATACCTTCAAAACAGCCGCGTAATCGTTTTCTGAATGGACGCGTTTTGTTAATTCTTCGGCTAAAATACGCTTCAATTCACGTGGATTTGTCGCAAATTCAGCTTCTAATGCCTCAATTTCGGCTTTGGTTTTCAACGAAAAATAGCGCATAAATTTCGGCAAATCGGCGTCGCTGGCGTTGATCCAAAACTGATAAAATTGGTAAGGCGTTGTCAATTTTGCATCCAACCAAATATTGCCTTTTTCCGATTTTCCAAACTTCGTACCGTCTTCTTTTGTCAACAAAGGCGTGCAAATAGCATAGGCTTTTTTGTCCAAATTGCGGCGAATAAACTCAACACCCGCCGTGATATTGCCCCATTGATCGCTGCCGCCCATTTGCAAAATGCAATTGTGCGCTTCGTAAAGGCATTGAAAATCATAGCCTTGTAGCAATTGATAGCTAAATTCGGTGAACGAAATCCCCGCTTCAAGCCGTCTTTTGACCGATTCTTTAGACAGCATATAGCTCACCGTCATTGTTTTTCCCACGTCGCGGAGAAAATCTAAGGCGTTCATATTTTTATAAAAATCGTAATTGTTGACGATTATCGCCGCATTGTCGCCGTCAAAATCCAAAAAACGACGCATTTGAGCCAACTGAAAATGCAAATTGTGGTCGAGTTCGTCAAACGTTTTGAGTTCGCGTTCTTTATCTTTTCCCGAAGGGTCACCAATTCTACCCGTCGCGCCGCCCATCAGAACAATCGGACGGTGTCCACTCATTTGAAACAATTTTAATATTTGTAATTGCACGAAATTACCGATAGTTAAGCTCGGAGCCGTCGGGTCGAAGCCGATATAACCGACGCAACTGCCCTTGGATAATTCGTCTTCGATGCCCGCAATTTTATCGTGCAGCATTCCCCGCCATTGAAGTTCTTCTATAAAATTCATTGTCTTTATATTTTTAAATTAATCATTTATTGCAGTAGCGTGTGCCAAGAATGTAACGCGACCTTAAAATCGCGCTACTTGCCTAAAATGCGGCGCAAAAGTAGTTTTTAAAACGGGGTTTAAAAATAAACGCGCTTTTGAATTTTAAAATAAAAACCCAAATAAGACCCCTCAGTAAAATGCCGTTTTTCCCTCATTGTAGAGCGAAAAACGGCATTTAATTTAGGCATTTTTTGATGCAAAATCTTAGTTTCTAATCATCAATTTCTGAACACCCACGCGCTTTTCAGTCGTCCTAATTCTAACGAAATACAAACCACTCGCGGGTACATTCAACGTCAATTGAACCGTTTCGCCCGCAATTGGCACCAAACGATTTTCAACCACGCGACCCATCAAGTCAATCACTTGAATACTTTCAATTTTACCGTCCGCTTCAAGCGTTACATTGCCCGACACCGAAGGGTTCGGATAAATGTGGAAACGCGCGGGTAGGATTTCTTCCGAAGCTGTAATCACGGTGCCGTTACACGTCCGACGCGAAGAAACGGGCGGTGCAGGGTCGCAATCGCAGGTGTGAGAGCCGAGATTTTGGAAAGAAGGTGATGCATTGCTGTTAGCAAAAGTCAACCAATTGCCGTATCTGAATGTATCTTGACGTAAGTTAGCAACCAAGCCAGTACCCGCTTTCACGTCACGTTTGCGGACAAGCGTTACGCTTTCACTCACACTAAAACCGCGAAAATCCTTCCAACTGTTGGAACTTGTCGTCATAGTTGGGTCATTGTAAACGCCTACCATATCGACTAAATTCGTAAAACCAACCTTATCAGGCGTGCCTTTGAAAAGCATCATGGCGTCATTTCCGCTAAAATAGAAAGTTCTATTAACGGCGTAAACAGGGTCTAAAAAATTATTTGCACGGCATTTTAAGTCTAAAAAATCACGGTAAACCGTTCCTCTAAAGGGCAAATTGCCATTAAGCGTATCTACGGCAATGGAAAATCTGAATGTACCATCTGGGTTAGTGTCAGGTTGACCATTCGCTTTTCTCGTCGTGTCCCATTTTTCATAACCATCAAAAATAGGATATTCCAAACCCACTTTGTACTGCGTTGAGTCGCGTTTGTCACAGACGACAACGTATGTTTTGTAGGGTTGAATTTTTGCTCCCGCGGGAAAAGTAGTCACCCAAATCGTCGTACCACCATTGTCATTGCGCCCAAGTTGATATTGAGTCAAATCAATAACGGCGTTTGTAGGATTATAAATTTCCATTGCGCGGTTGTTGTATTTCCCATGTCCGTACTCCGAAATGAACAATTCAGAACAGTTAGCGGGCGGCGCTTGAGCATAAGTAATGGAAACAATGCAAAGCATCAAAAATGGAAGTAGTACCTGTTTTTTCATTTTATAAATTTTTTAAAAAGTGAGAAAATATCTAATTCGTAAAATCACGTTTTCGGTCGTCATAGGTCTAATTTTAGCAATTCTATAAGGGCAATATCTGAGCGCCGTCTCAACCAATTATCTTGTAAAACAACCGCCAAGTCGCTTCTTTCCACGGCGCCTCAGCCGTCACCGTCACGGGCGTTTTTAGGGTCGGATGCAAAAATTTCATCGAGCGACAATGCAAGCAAATCGACGCATCCAAGTTCGGCGAACGCGCGCCATATTTCAAATCACCGCGAATCGGCACACCAATTTTAGCCAATTGTGCGCGAATTTGGTGCGGACGCCCCGTTTCGGGATGCACTTCCAAAACGTGTTGATCGCCTTGACTGCTGATGAGCGCGTAGGACAATTCAGCGCGTTTTGCGTCGGGATGACGGCGACTTTGCGCGTCTAAAGCTTTTGTAACATTGCGTTCACGGTCTTTATCGAGGTAATGTACGAGCGTTCCTTCGAGCGGGTCGGGACGTTCGTTGACGACTGCCCAATACGTTTTTTCAATTTGTCGCTCGGCAAACATTTTATTCATCCGTTCCAACGCTTTAGACGTTCGAGCGAAAATCACGGCGCCACTAACGGGTCGGTCAATGCGGTGGCAAACGCCCAAATACACGTCGCCTGGCTTCCCATAACGCGCTTTTATATAGTCTTTCACGTAGTCGGAAAGCGGTTTATCACCTGTTTCATCGCCTTGAACCAATACACCCGCGGGCTTGTTGACGGCAATTAAATGGTTGTCTTCAAAAATAACTTCTAATTTCATAGCGCAAAAGTAATAAGGATATTGGGATATTTTCGAGATATTCGTTAATTACATCTTAATTTTGAAAAAAGGGACCCCTCAGTATTTTTCAAAAAAATGAGATTTTCATGCTTGATTTTAATTAAATGGTTTGTTCTGAATTCTAAAAAACTCCCTTAACTTTGAGCAAAATTAAGAAAAATATGAACGCTACCGCCATTCCCGTTTATGACGAAGTTGCATCAATGCTTGCAAACTTAGACCCGTCAAAAATTATTGAATTAAAGCCTTCTGAATCGAGTATTCAACGGTTGAGTTTTTTGCTGGAAAAAAATCGCGACGGCAACTTAACGTCTAACGAAACTTACGAACTTGACCGAATGTTGGCACTCGACCACTTAATTGCGCTTGCAAAAGCCCATGCACGCATAAAATTAGCCGCATGAGCCGATATATTCCAGAATCCCTCCGTCTTGCCGTAAGGCAACGTGCCAATAATTGCTGCGAATACTGTCGGCTGCACCAAGATGATTTTTTCTTTCCTTTTGAAATTGACCATATTCTCAGTATGCGTCACGGCGGACAAACTATCCTTATAAATCTCGCCCTTTCATGTAGTATTTGCAACCGAAACAAGGCGGCAGATATTGGCACTTATCTCGATGGCAATCGCCGTTTTATTTGACTTTTTAACCCCAGAATTGACCTTTGGGAAGCACATTTTGACGTAAATCACGGTGAAGTCTTAGCATTGTCGTCAATCGGACGCGCAACGATTAAATTGCTCGATATCAACAATCCCGATAGAATTATTCTGCGTCAAGTGCTTATGACAGCGGGACGTTATCCATAAATACACAATTTTTTATGCTGAATAAATTTCTTCGTGATTCAGTTCACGAGAGACCCCCTCAGTATTTTCCGAAATTTAAGAACATTTTGTCAGTTTTCTCATTTTAAGACTGACTTTTTGTCAGACTTTCTTAATTTTGCCCGCTTAAAAGTAGGAGTCTAACGTCGGCGGGGTTTCTAACCTCGCCGACGTTGGTTAATTTTAAAACAATCATGGAAAAAATTAAAACAAAAGACGCCTACAACAATTGGGCAAAAACATACGACGCCGTTGACAACAAAACGCGCGATTTAGATGCCTTTGTAATTAAAAATAAGCTAACAGAAATCAAGGCTAAAACAATCATTGAACTCGGTTGTGGAACGGGAAAAAATACGTCTTTTTTAGCCGCTCAATGTGATAAATTAATTGCCGTTGACTTCTCAAAAGAGATGCTTTTAATTGCTAAAAATAAAATTAAAAACACGAATAAAAACAGTAGCAAAAACGATGATAAAAACGACAATAAAAATGGGGGTAAAATCAATGATAAAATCAACAATAAAAACGACAATAAAAACGGTAATAAAATTGTATTCAAACAAGCCGATATTACTAAAAAATGGACGTTTGGAAGAGCCAATTTAATTACGTGTAATTTGATTTTAGAACACATTGAAAACATTGATTTCACCTTTGAACAAGCGGCTAAAACGCTTAAAAAAAAGGGCTTGTTTTTTATTTGTGAATACCATTCTTTCCGACAATATCAGGGCAAAGGCGCGCGATTTGAAAAGGATGGAAAAGAATTAGCCGTTGAATATTTCGTGCATCATATTTCCGATTTTTGCGAAGCAGCAAAACGTAATGGCTTCATTTTGAACGATTTACAAGAATGGTTCGACGATAATGACCGAACGACAATGCCAAGATTGACGTCGTTTCTGTTTCAAAAAAGGAATTAATGATGAGTGATGAGTGATGAGTGATGAATCGTTTGATACCTTTTGATGCTTAATTTTTTATTTTTTTTTTCAAAAAAAGGACCCCTCAGTATAAAGGACTTTTTTAACAGAAATAAGTCTTTTTTAAGATGAAATTGAATTAAAAAACAATCGGAAATTTAACTTAAAAACAGTTAGAAATTTAACTTAAAAACAGTTAGAAATTTAATTAAAAAACAGTTGGAAATTTAACTTAAAAACAGTTAGAAATTTAGTTGAAAAACAGTTAGAAATTTAACTTAAAAACAGTTAGAAATTTAATTAAAAAACAATTGGAAATTTAGTTGAAAAACAGTTGGGAATTTAACTTAAAAACAGTTAGAAATTTAATTAAAAAACAGTTAGGAATTTAACTTAAAAACAGTTAGAAATTTAATTAAAAACAATTGTAAATTTAATTAAAAAGTAGCAATAATCAAACGCAATTAATGCTACTTTTTTCTGTAGAAATAGCAAATATTTTATTGTCATTCAGTAGGAAAAAACAGAAATGAGTCATTCGTTACAAGCCATCAAACAACGCTTCGGCATCATCGGCGTTTCGCCTCAATTAGATGCCGCACTCGACACCGCAACGCGCGTTGCACCGACCGAATTAACGGTCTTGATTACGGGTGAAAGCGGCGTCGGTAAAGAGGCGTTTTCCAAGATAATTCACGCCCTTTCCATCCGCAAACACAACCCGTTTATTGCCATAAATTGTGGTGCAATCCCCGAAGGAACCATCAATTCTGAGCTTTTTGGACACGAAAAAGGCGCTTTTACGGGCGCAGTCGGCGACCGAAAAGGCTATTTTGAAACCGTCAACGGCGGGACCATTTTTTTGGATGAAATTGGCGAATTGCCGCTCGATACGCAAGCCATGTTGCTCCGAATTTTAGAAAATGGCGAGTATGTCCGCGTCGGTTCTTCAAAGGTCGAAAAAACGAATGTGCGCATCATTGCCGCCACAAATGTGCAGTTGCAAGAAGCGGTTCAGAAAGGAAAATTTAGAGAAGATTTGTTTTATCGCCTCTCAACGGTGCCAATTCGCGTACCGAGTTTGAAGGAGAGAACGGAGGATATTTATATGCTTTTTCGCAAATTTTGCGTGGATTTTGCCGAAAAATACCGCTCACCTTCCATTCAAATTGACGACAAAGCGCGCTTGATAATTGAGCGCTACAACTGGCCAGGCAATATCCGTGAACTCAAAAACGTCGCCGAACAGCTCTCCGCTTTATCCGCCGAACGTATGGTGACAGGCGATGATATGTTAGACAGAATGCCGCATTTACTGTACCGTTCGTTGCCGATGAAACGACCGCAAAAAGACGGTGATGGTGAAAATTTTTCGGAGCGCGACATCATGTATAAATTGTTGTTCGATATGAAAAATGACTTGAATTATTTAAAAACGGTCATTGCTGAATTGATTAAAAACAACAACTTGTCCGTCCCTAATTCCTTGAATTTCAACACATTAGGCTTACCTTCGGCGGGCCAAACGTCGGGTTATGGCAACGAAAGAGACCCCTCAGTATATTCGGGATTTTCGAGTGAAAATAACGGAAATTACTTACCTTCGTCGCAGGAATTTTACGACAACGCAACGCTCGTTTCGGATTATCGTTTGCCGACTCAACCGCCGATTTCTGGACAACCCATTATTATCCAAAAAACAGCGTCGGGCGGCAATAATCCGTTTGAAACCAAGGCCGAAGTTGTGGAAGAAAGTTTGGACATGGCGGCTCATGAAAAAGCGTTGATTCTGAAAGCCTTGAAAAAGCATACAAATCGGCGGAAAGATGCCGCCGAAGATTTGGGTATTTCAGAAAGAACGCTGTACCGAAAAATTAAG
>JAYUKJ010000740.1:0-2713 GCA_043764555.1 Saprospiraceae bacterium | reverse complement strand
AAAAAAATGTCACGGTTCAAGTTGGTCACGTTGAGCGATTTAATCCTGCATTTTTGTCGTTAGATGGCGCGATTGCTTCCGTTGAACCCATTTTTATTGAAGCGCATCGTCTCGCGACATTCAATCCGCGAGGAACGGACGTGTCGGTCGTTTTGGATTTGATGATTCACGATATTGACCTTGTTTTGCACCTTGTTAAGTCCGAAATCAAGGCAATTCATGCGTCGGGCGTTGCCGTTGTGAGCGAATCACCCGACATTGCGAATGCGCGAATTGAGTTTGAAAATGGCTGCGTAGCCAATTTGACGGCGAGTCGTTTGAGTTTGAAACAGATGCGAAAAGTGCGGCTTTTTCAACGCGATGCGTACATAAGTCTCGATTTTTTGGAAAAAAACAGCCAAATTATCCGTCTCTTGGACAAAAAAGACGCGGATACTGAGGGGTCCCTTTCGGGTTTAGAAATCGAAACATCGAAAGGCTCTAAAGTTATTGACATCAAAATGCCCGAACCTTTGGCGGTCAATGCGATTCAGATGGAGCTTGAAACGTTTGCCCGAAGTATTTTTACGAATACACCGCCGCCCGTCACAATTGAAGACGGCTATCGAGCGTTAAAGGTAGCGCATCAGATTATTGAGGCGATTGGCGACACAACTTTGTCTTAGAAAATTTCAAATTTAATATTCCAAATTTCAAAGCGTAATAAGTTGATTACCAATTATTTGCAAATTATTTGCAAAATTTAATTTGGTTTTTTTTAT
This sequence comes from Saprospiraceae bacterium, assembly GCA_043764555.1. Taxonomy (GTDB): domain Bacteria; phylum Bacteroidota; class Bacteroidia; order Chitinophagales; family Saprospiraceae; genus JAAFJT01. Next base: position 1,952 of record JAYUKJ010000740.1, on the reverse strand, counting down.
TCATTTTCTACTCTTTTACTAAAATCTAAATTGACATAAATTGAATTTTACGACACCTCTATTTCTAAAAAATAAGAAAAGGGACCCCTCAGTATTTTCGGGTTTTTCCTTAATTTTTTTACTGTTTTTCACAAGTTGCGTCCAAGAAAATGAGGTTCCCGCCTACATAACAATCCCGTCTTTTTCGTTCACAACGACCACAGGACAAGGGACTTCGGCGCAAAAAATCAGCGATGTGTGGGTTTTTGTTGATGGGCAATCGCTTGGGGCGTATCAATTGCCCGCGCGTTTTCCGTTCGCAGGCATTGGCAAACACGATTTTTTGCTGTTCCCTGGAATTCGCAACAACGGCATTCGTTCAAATCCCGTTATTTACTCTCCAGCAAAAACATTCAACACGACGCTTGACCTCAAATCGGGCGACGACATCACCGTTCGACCGACGACAACTTATATTGAGGGCGTGAAAATTTGGTTCAACGAAGATTTTGAGCGCACCAATTATTTCACAGTCAATCGAGATAACAACGGAGCAACGAGCTTTTCAACCCTTTCAGACGGTTTTGAAGGCAGAGGCGGCACAGTAACGCTCACGAAAACCAATCCCGTTATCGAAAAAGCGGCGTCCGTGAAAGCACAACTGCCCGACAATACACAAGCTGTTTTCATCGAATTGCATTATAAAACCGAAGCGCCGCTCGCCGTCGGTATCATCGGCTATTCGACCGCAAATCCGAACGGAGAAGCTGTTTACAAAATCATTTTGTCGCCCAATTCAACGTGGAATAAGACCTATATTGACGTGACAGAAGAAGCAAAAAGCCTCAAATCGAAGGATTTTCAAGTCGTTTTCCGCAGCCAATTGCCCGATTCTTTGAATCAAGCGACTGTTTTAATTGACAATGTAAAACTCATCCAAAAGTGACCCGACAACGCCGCATAGACACCGCGATATATACCGCCGCCGATTTCCTTTCGGCGATGGTCGCTTGGGCGTGCTTTTTCCTTTGGCGAAAATGGTCGGTTGAGGGCGTACCGACGGGCGATTTTAGTGTTTTGGCCAGCGCTAAATTTGGTATTGGCATTTTCATTATTCCGCTTGGTTGGGTACTTTTCTACGCAATTTTTGATAAATATCAAGATATTTACCGCCTTTCGCGCCTCGCAACGATTGCTCGGACTTTCTTTTTGGCATTTTTTGGCGTTCTCTTTTTATTTTTCACACTCATTCTTGACGACTTCGTAACGAATTACACGACCTATTACCGCTCCTTTTCGACGCTCCTTTTTTTACATTTTTTCATCACCGTCACCGCTCGAATGATTTGGCTCACGCGGGCGAGTCGGCGATTGAAGGCGGGTTTGGTGAGTTTTCGGACTTTAATTATTGGCGGCAATCAAAATGCTTTAGAATTGTTTGAAGAAATCAGCAGCCGTGAACGAAAAATCGGTTATAATTTCGTTGGTTTCATCGATTCAAACGGCACTTCGACGAATGTTTTGGCGACGCATTTACCCAAATTGGGAAAATTAGAAAATCTTGCCGAAGTATTGACCGAACACGGCATTGAAGAAGTTGTCGTGGCCATTGAAACATCTGAACACGGACGGATGAAAGAAATTTTGGATATTCTGTTCGATTTTGGTGACCGTATTTTGATAAAAGTCATTCCTGATATGTACGACATCATGCTCGGAACGGTGAAAATGAACCATTTATACGGCGCTGTTTTGATTGAAATTCGGCAGGAATTGATGCCTTATTGGCAAAAAGTGGTGAAAAGATTGATGGATATTGTGGTGAGTGCGGTGTGTCTTGTCTTGTTGATGCCAATTTATTTGTACATTACTTTGCGCGTGAGCGTGTCGTCGATTGGACCAATTTTTTATAGACAACAACGTATAGGACTGAATAGCAAGCCTTTTTACATAATAAAATTTAGGTCTATGTA
>JAYUKJ010000739.1:0-9255 GCA_043764555.1 Saprospiraceae bacterium | reverse complement strand
AAAATGGTTGTCGCTGAACGTTTTTTCTTTGCACTTATCCTTCACTTTTGTGCGTGTTACGACGATGCTTTTGTCGCGTCCGAGGTTCAAAAGCAGCGTGTCGTTCGTCGCGCGCGGGTTGATATAGCTTTCTCCAATATATGAATTGTCAAAATACACCCGCGCCGTTCCCGCAATCAAATTCATGTCTTCCCAATCCGTTACGCGCGCCATCAAAAAGGCGTCAGGGTCAAGTTTTGGCACAATCGAATAGGCATAAACGGACGGCATCGTCTTGGTTTGAATCACCACGTTGTGCGGTTTATTGTCGGACTCAATAGTGTATTTTAATTTAATTTCATACTCAATCCGCATCAAATTTTGCGTCACTTGGGTGTAGTCGGCGACGCCGTCTTTTTCGTCCCTTGCCTTCGTTTCGGTCACAACTACTTCGCTTAATTCCGCATTCGGCGTGGCGGGCGCACCCGGGTTGTAATTGTTTTGAGCGCTTCGTTGATTGAGGTTGTAAGTTGAAGGTTTTCCTAATAGTTGTTTATATTTTAAATTATCTGATTGCATAATTTGCTGATAATACGCTAAATACTGAGGGGTCAACGTCGGTTTGACATTTGTCTGGCTCGGGTCGCCCGTCGAAAGTGTCAACAAAACGTCCCTCCAATCGATGCCCGTATTTTGATAAACCGTCGCGCGGTGCTTGATTTCGACGCTTTGACTTTCCTTCGACGCCCTCAAATCGTAAGAAGCCGACCAGCCAGCCGCGTTGACAAAATAGGTCAAACTCACTTCCGTAACCGTCGGGCGTTCCGCCATAACGGTAATAATAACTTGCGGAATCGGCTTCGTTGGATTATTGTTAATCGGTATGCCAATGCCCGTAATCAAGGTGTTTAATGTCGAAATTCGTTGGTTTAATTTGTTGCGCAGCCGCAATTCTTGGGCGGTTTCTTTTTGCAATTTTAGCAGTTCGACGTCAATATCGTTCTGTCTTTTTCGCAAATAATCGATGCTTTGTATCAATAAAGGCAACGAATCTTTTTGAAATTCGCCGCGCATCATGCGGTTACTCGCCAACACATTGCGCTCAGTCTGCAAGGTTCGGGCGCGCATATCGATGTCATTTCTAACAAAGACCAAATCGTCTAACGAATCTTGGGCCGCTTGCATAGCCGTTTGCCACACCCCGACGCGCGGGTCGTCGATTTTGACGTCCGCTTTGGTCGTTTCAGCGTATTTTAAGCGATATTGCACGTCCATAATCACTAAATCGCTCTTGCCAACGGCTTGCAAAGACGTCGCTTGAAGTTGCGGCGAAACGTTTTCAAAGATGATATTTGTCGTTCCAGAACCAACCGAAATCAATTCGGTTGAGGTCAAAAGTGCGCCTTGTTGAAAAATTGTGGCGCGCTGAACGGTTGATTTTACCGTCTTTTCGGCAGTTTGAGCCGTCAATACTGAGGGGGTGTTTTGCAAAAATAGCAAACAGATAAAAAGAATTTTTTTCATGAGAACTTTTTTATTTTTCAATTGAATTAGAATTAAAGATTGATAAGAATTATGGTAAGTGCTTAGTCGTGGATGTAAAATGACCTTTAGGTCGTTTAAAATATTGCATTTCCCCTGTTTACACATTTCGCGACCTTAAGGTCGCGTTACGTCTAAGTAATTACGAATTATGATTGAATTAGCGTAAATTGGTGCAGCGCACCAAAATATTTGTAGCAATTTTTCAAAGATGTTCAAGAAGGTGCAGCGCACCAAAATATCACGCTTCATTACGGTGCGCTGCACCTTAAATTCATCGCATATTAGTTTCCTACAAATATTGAAGTGCGCTGCACTTTGCAAAAAAATGAATTTTAGGACCCCTCAGTATAAAGGCAATAAATCGCCAATACATCGGTTTGAAAACTGCGAACACTTGCAAATGCATTAATTTATCCTCCTTTAATTCTTAATTTTTAATTAACCTACATTTGCCCACAGATTTACAGATGCAAGGCGTAGAAAAATTCCACACGGGGACAGATTTTTTTTCAAAAAAAGAAAAAAAACTATGTGTCCTGTATGCCTATGTGTTTAAGCTTGTTCTCGTATTTTAAAAACTAAAAACGCTTGAATCCGACTATCGAAAAACCCGTTTTAGACGACGCCGACTTGGTGCGACTTTACCGCAAAAGCGGTGATGTGCAGCATCTTGGCACGCTGTTTAAGCGGTATGCCACGTTGATTTTGGGTGTTTGTAGGGGATATTTAAAAAATCAGGCAGAATCAGAAGATGCGGTTATGGAAATTTTCGAGAAATTGCATCTTGATTTGAGGCGGATTGAAGTGGATTATTTTAGGGGTTGGCTCTACACGGTGGCGCGCAATCACTGCTTGATGAAGTTACGAAAAGCGGGTTTGGACGTCGAATTTCCTGACGAATTGCCGCCCGTTGCCGCCGCCGAAGATGATTTTGATGTGGAAAAAGAAGCCTCTTTGCAGGAACTCGAACGCGCTTTACCACATTTGAAAGCGGAACAAAAACAATGCATTGACTTGTTTTATCTGCAAGAAAAATCGTATAAAGAAGTGGCAATCGAAACGGGTTTTACGCTGAATGAGGTGAAAACGCACATTCAAAATGGAAAGCTAAATTTGAAGAAATTAATGTTTAAAACGTAGCCGATAAAAGCGTCTCGTATAACTGTATTTGCGAATTTATCCGCACCTGTATAACTGTATTTGCGAATTCATTCGCACCCGTAACTGCGAATTCATTCGCAGAAAAGTAATTAAAAGATGTAAGGTGTATCTGTGTTCGTTCTCTTGCTTTCGGCGAATAAATGCGCAGTCACTGGTGCAAATGAATGTGCAAATGCAGTTTAGTTCAGTAGTTGAAATTTAAAAAATGAAGTCTTTATCCAACGAGCAACATATTTCGCAAGAAGATTTATTGCGATACGTCGAAGACGATTGTTCGCGCCTTGAAATGCGCGCAATAGACCGTCATTTGGCGACTTGCCCCATGTGCAGCGATGCCGTTGAGGGCTTGATGTTGTTGTCCGAGCCGTCGGTTGCGGTGGCGGATTTGAATAAGAGAATTGATGGAAAAATAGCAGAAAAAATTGCCGAAAAAAGCGCCGATAAGACAGCCGAAAAACCCGTTAGATTGCCCGTTAATTTGTTGCCCGAAGAACTGATTTTGCAAGTCGTCAAGCGCCCGTTTTGGCAACAACGGTGGGCAGCGGCGGCGGCAGTTTTACTCCTGTTCGGGGCTTCATTTTGGTTTTATAAAAATACACAAATTCGCGATAATCAATCAGTTGCGCAATTTAAAGGTGCCATTTTGACCGATACGATGGGCAATAGGACCCCTCAGTATAAAACCGATTTTGAGGCTAAAAAAGGCACTATTTCGACGCCATCAAGTGCGCCAAATAGTCGGGTAATTAATGGGGAATTGGCACAATTGAACGACAATACAAAGGGTGTTTTAACAGACAATTTAGCCGTGAAAACGGACGCCGCTGCCAACGACAAAACGCCTGAACCACTGCCGAAACCGAGTGCCGATATTGCCGCCGCTGAACCAAACGTAGCAACTGAAAAAGCAGCGCTCACGCCCGCATCAGCGCCCGTCGTTTACGCGCCACAAGTGGATAGAACGCGTGATTATTCAGGTGCTGCGTATCAAAATAGTGTACCATATCCAGCTACTTCGGTGCCAACTAAAGCAAAAGATGTGGCGGCTGCAAAAGAGGAAGAAAGCGACGTTTACAATGAAAAAAAATCAAGTAAAAACCTTGATGAAGTGGTTGTAACCAGCACTAATGCGGCGAAAAAATTGGAGAAAACCAAAGCGCCTGCCGCTAAAAAAGACCCCTCAGTATCAGACCAAATTTTGAGCCGTGCGGACGATAATTTTAAGCAAAAAAAGTATGAAACGGCGGTTGTTGAATACACCCAATTTCTGAACATGGAAACGTCGGGCGACCGCTATGATCGCGCGCTTTTTCAAGTCGCTTCGTGCTATTTGAAACTCAACAGAAAAGCGGAAGCCAAAGTGATTTTTGAAAAATTAAGCGCAATGAATGGACAATATGAGCGCCCCGCTAAAAAGGCATTGAAGGATTTATAAAAACACGGATTCCCTAACGCGTGGTTGAATTGTTTATCGAATAAAAAATGAATCTCCGAATAATCTGCCTGAAAAGCCTACCCTAATTGTGGTATTTTTAGTCCGCTTACTTGCAAAACCAAATACACAAGCCTACATTTGCTCAGTCAATTATTTGAAATCATTTACCCATTTATTTAACAACAATCGACTACTTAACATCCCTTCTCAAATCGCTCTTTTGATAAAAATTTGATAAAAATTTGACAAAAGCGCAACAATAAGTTAATGATAATCCACGTATTTATCGGAACACCGCAACAGTGATTTACAGCCACCTCTATATATAGAAAATTACATAACTATTAAAGCCACCATTATGGAAAAATTAACAATTTTATTCGACACGCCGCAAAAAATGGCGGCAGATTTGACCGATAATCCGCAATTGCAGGATTTTTTGGAGACTTTTTTAACCATTAAAAACGTTGACGAACGGAAGGCTTACGAAAACCGATTTTGGTCAAAAGTAACACAGTTCCCATCGTCCGAGCAAGCCGCAATTCGGGCCTCAAATGAGCGCGTTTCAGCGCGTTTGTCCGAGAAAATGAGCGCTTTGGCGCCTGATTCAAGCCCATCGTTTAGCAGAAATGTGCGCGCATTTCAGTAGTCATTAAGGTCTTGAAATCGCCCATTGGTATTAAAAAAATAAAGCCATTTTCTGTTTCAAAACAGAAAGTGGCTTTATTTTTTGCGTTTACACTGAGGGGTCCTTTGTAATCGGTAAATTTCAGATTGGCAACTTTTTTAAAAGTTGTCAAATCTCCCAATTTACCGACTACTGGGTTACTTTCGCCTAAAATTCTACAAAATGAAAAAATCAATTACCCGTTTTACACATTTGTTTCTAATCGTTTTTGCGCTGCAATTAACGGCTCAAAACAATAAAGTGTCCGATTTTTTGACGCCTTTTGAGCGCGATTCTACCCATACGGCGACGCATACGGAGGGCATCAGTTATTATAAAAAATTGGCGACGCAATTTCCGCAAAAAATGCTTTTATCGACTTTCGGGAAATCCGATGGCGGCGAACCTTTGCACGTGGCGGTTATCAGTTCCGACAAAATATTTACGCCTGAATCGGCGCGAAAAGCGGGAAAATTGGTGTTTTTTATCAATAATGCCATTCATCCCGGGGAATCCGAAGGCGTTGACGCGTCGATGTTGTTCGTTCGAGACTTGATTTTTAATCTCGAAAATGCCGCATTTTTAAAGAAAATCGTCGTCGTTGTCATTCCGTTTTACAACGTTGACGGCGCGCTCAATCGCAATTCGACGACGCGTGCCAATCAAAATGGACCAGCCGAATACGGCTTTCGCGGCAATGCGCAAAACTTGGATTTGAATCGCGATTTTATCAAATGTGATACACGCAATGCGATGGGTTTCAATCAATTATTTACGAAGTGGCAACCCGACGTTTTTATGGATAACCACACGTCAAACGGCTCAGATTATCCATACACCATGACGTGCATCGCAACGCAACAATCGAAATTGGCGCCACAACTCGCTGATTATCAACAAATTAACTTGCTGCCGCAATTGTACGCCGCCATGAAATCGGCTGATTTTGAAATGACGCCTTACGTCAATTTTGACGAAAAACCCGCCGACGGCATCATCGGTTTCATGGATTCGCCGCGCTATTCGACGGGTTACGCAGCCTTGCATCACGCGCTTGGTTTTATGCCCGAAACGCACATGTTGAAGCCGTTTCCCGCGCGGGTTCGGGGCACTTTGGCATTTGAAAAAGCGTTATTTAAGATTTGTTTTGGCGATAAAGATAAAATTCTAACTGCTAAAAAAGCCGCCGTTGAGTTTTATAAAAACAAAAAAACGACGTTTGAATTGCAATGGAAACTCGACACAACGCGCCATAAGTCGTTGATTTTCAAGGGTTACGAAGCTAAGATGAAACCGAGCGACGTATCGGGTTTGCCGCGTTTGTGGTACGATAGAAATGCGCCGTTTGAGAAATTGGTTCCGTATTTTGATTTTTTCGACCCCTCAGTATCCGTCGAAAAACCGACCGCTTACATCGTCCCGCAAGCCTATCAAAAAGTCGTAAAACGTCTGAAATGGAACGGCGTTCAGATGCGGCAATTGACGGCCGACACGGTTGTGGAAGTTGAATTGTACCGCATTAAAAACTTTAAAAGTTCGGCAAATCCTTACGAAGGCCATCATCCGAACGGCGGTGTTGAATTGGGAACAGAAGTGAAAAAAGTGCAATATCGGAAAGGTGATTTTTGGATAAATCTCAATCAAAATGCCAATCGTTACATCGTCGAAACACTCGAGCCGCAGAGCGTTGACAGCTATTTTACGTGGAATTTTTTCGACGGCATTCTCAATCAAAAAGAAGGCTATTCCGATTACGTTTTTGAAGACTTAGCGGCTGAAATTTTGAAATCATCGCCCGATTTACGCGGAAAACTTGAAGAAAAGCGCAAATCAGACCCGAAATTTGCCGCAAGTGCCGAAGCGCAATTGGATTTTGTTTATAAAAATTCGGTGTATTATGAGCCGAATCATCGGATTTATCCCGTTGGGAGGGTTAAAAAATAATTTAAAAAGGGTTTTATACTGAGGGGGTGTTTTCAAAAAAGAGTCTTACACTTACAAAAAAATAAGGGGCATGGCAACAACAACTTTCGCTGAAAAAACAGCAATAACCGCCGAAGAATACCTCAAAATGGAGCGTGAAGGTATTCGAGAAATAGACGGTAAATATGAATTTTTTAACAATCAACTGCAATTAATGGCAGGAGGAACGCCTAATCATAACCGTATCAATCGGAACGTGGTTCAATTGTTAACGAATCAAATTGACGTATCAGCGCGTGATTTAGAGCTGTTTTTTGTCGATATTCGGGTTGTTAGCCATTTGACTTATAAAGATTACTTATATCCTGATGCTTTTGTTGTTGAAGGAAAGCCTTATTTTGATGATGAGCAAAATGACAATTTGGTCAGTCCGCGCGTCATTATTGAAGTGTTGAGCGATTCAACGGAGTCGTTTGATAGGGGCGATAAATTCAAATCATATCGTAAAATTTCCACATTGCAAGAATACATTTTAGTCAATCAGAAATACGCTTGTATTGAACAATTTTATCGAGACGAAACAGGCAAATGGGTTTTTGGAGACGTCGTTTCGGAAGGTGTTTTTAAACTAAAAAATCTGCCTTTTGAATTAGATATTGAGCGGGTTTATCGGAATGTGCAGTTTTCTTTAGAAGCAAAATGAGCGAATAATTAATTCATAATTATTTGACAAATAAGTTTTTATAGCTAATGAAAAAGTCTAATGGTTGTTAAATCATTAGACTTTTTAGTTTTATAGAGCTGTGAAAATAGCGAAATTTATTTTAAAATGGGGCTTATACCGAGGGGTCTTTATTGACACTTTTACGCAACTTAAAATCCAATTTATTACTTATTAAAAACAGAAAATGAAGTATTTAATTTTTTCAATTGCCCTACTCTTGTCGGCAAATGCGGCGGCACAATCGAGCTTAATCAAGGACATAAACGTCGGGGCAAACAGCGCTTTTGAACAGTACATTTATGAATTTGCGGGCTTCGGCAACGCCATTTATTTTGTTGCCAAAGATGCGACTTTTGGCTTCGAATTGTGGAAAAGCGACGGTACATCGGCGGAGACAGTCCGCGTGAAAGACATCAACGCGGGTGCGGCGGATTCAAAGCCGCGGAGTCTGGTTGTTGCGAATAATAAACTGTTCTTTACGGCGCAAACTGCCGCCGAAGGACGTGAATTGTGGGTCACGGACGGTACGGAAGTGGGAACCAAAATCGTTAAAAACATCCGTGCGGGTGCGAGCAGCGGTATTACTTCGGAAGAAGATAAACTCATTGCCTACAACAACGCCGTGTATTTTACGGCCGATAACGGCACTTTGGGGGGCGAATTGTGGAAATCGGACGGGACGGATGCGGGAACCGTTTTGGTGAAAGACCTCGACGTTGGTGCGGGTAGTGCTTATATTGCAAGCATGGTTGTTTTTCAGAATAAGTTATTCTTTTTTGCCGATTCACAAATGTACAGCACCGACGGCACGGCGGCGGGAACGGTCAAAATTAAGAGCTTTTCGACTTACCCGTCTTTCTACTCGGGTGCGGCTTGCGCGTATAATAATAAATTATATTTGAGTATCGGTTACACGGGGTATTATTCTTCAGAGCCGTGGGTTTCCGACGGCACGGACGCTGGAACGAAGCAATTGAAAGACATCACGGCGGGTGCGCCGAATGGTTCTGCGCCTGAAAATTTTTACGGGTTTAAAAATCATGTGTATTTTGATTCCGAATTCTTTTGGCGAACCGACGGGACAGAGGCGGGAACAACCCAATTTTTGCCGTATTCCGTCCGCTTGTATCAGCGGGAAACGCTTACTTTTGTCAATGATGGCAATAAAATGTACTTCGCGGCACAGTCGCAAACGGGCGGTTTTTCAAAAGATATTTGGGTGACGGACGGCACGACGGCGGGTACGAAAGTGATTAAATTCATTAACAGTGATTTGTTTGGCTCGAAGCCAGATTGGTTGACTTTGGCGAATGGAAAGTGCTATTTTAGCGCTGAAAACAGTGCTTTTGGCCGTGAATTATGGGTTTCGGACGGTACGACATTGGGTACTAAATTGGCGTCGGACATCGTGGTTGGCGGGAGTGGAAATCCCGAAAATACCATCTTTTGGAAGGGTAATTTGTATTTTGTGGCAACAACGGCGGCTAACGGAAAAGAGCTTTGGAAGTACGTTGTGCCAACGGCAACAGCTGATTTAGTGGCAACAAAAGATTTGTTCAGATTGGCACAAAATCCTGTCAATCAATTGATTGCGATTGAATTGGGGCCTACGGAAAATCAAAATTTCACGTTAACAAACGCCGTTGGACAAGTTGTGGCAACGCATAAAATTGAAGGAAATTCAGGGTCTTGGCGCCTCAATACGAGCGCTTTGCCGAGCGGTTTGTACTTGCTGAAAAGTGAAACAAATGCGGCATATCAAGTAGAAAAAATTGTCATTCAACATTGACAAAGAGGACCCCTCAGTATAAACGCCTTTTT